>DATENJ010000172.1:0-5355 GCA_035275125.1 Actinomycetes bacterium
CCTCGGCGAGCAGGGAGGCGCCCTTGGCGACCGGCAGCGAGACCTCGCCGGCCTCGGGCACCACCTGGGGCGCGCCCGAGCCCAGGTCGGCGATGGCCCCGGCGGCCTCGGCCGTCCGGGCCCGGTCGGCGACCCGCAGGGCCAGCAGGTCGCCGCCGACCCGCGACTTGAGCTCGTCGGTGGTGCCCTCGGCGATCACCCGGCCGCCGTCGATCACGGCGATGTGGTCGGCCAGCCGGTCCGCCTCCTCCAGGTACTGGGTGGTGAGCAGCAGGGTGGTGCCGTCGCTGACCAGCTCGCGGATGACGTCCCAGAGCGAGAAGCGGCTGCGCGGGTCCAGGCCGGTGGTCGGCTCGTCCAGGAACAGCACCTGGGGCCTGCCGACCAGGCTGGCCCCGAGGTCGAGGCGGCGCCGCATCCCGCCCGAGTAGGTCTTGACGGTGCGGTTGGCGGCGTCGGTGAGCTCGAACCGCTCCAGCATCTCGTCGGCCCGGCGCCGGGCCTCGTCCTTGCCCAGGTGGTAGAGCCGGCCCACCAGGTCGAGGTTCTCGCGCCCGGTGAGGTTCTCGTCGACGGCCGCGTACTGGCCGGCGAGGCCGATGATCGAGCGCAGGGCCTCGGCGTCGCGGACGACGTCGTAGCCGGCCACCCGGGCCGAGCCGCCGTCGGGGAGCAGCAGGGTGGTGAGGATCCGGACGATGGTGGTCTTGCCGGCCCCGTTGGGGCCGAGCAGGCCGAGGACGGTCCCGGCCGGGGCGGCCAGGTCGACCCCGTCCACCGCCTTGATGGGCCCGAACGACCGGTGCAGGCCCTCGGTGATGATCGCTGCCTCGTTCACTACGCCTCCCATGCGTCGGCCGCGGCCATGACAGCACAGAAGGTTGAACTCTTCAACTTTATGGATGCGCCGTGACCCGGGGCGTGGTCACCCGGGTCACGGGACTACTGGCTGGTCAGGCGCGGCTGGCCCAGGCGGGTGCGCCGGCGCCGGCGCCGACCACCTGGTGCTCGAGCGCGAACGCGACCGCCTCCAGCTTGGAGTGGACGCCCAGCTTGACCAGGACGTTCTGGACGTGGGTGCGGACGGTGTTGAGGGACAGGAAGCACTCCTCGGCGATCCGCCGGTTGGACCAGCCGTTGGCCAGCAGGCCCAGGATCTCCCGCTCGCGGCCGGACAGGGTCCGCACCCGCAGGTCGACGCTGGGGTCGCGCACGGGCCGGGAGGCCGGCTCGGCCGCGGCCACGATGCTGCCCGTGCCGTCGACCAGGGTCCGGATGGCCCCGGCGACCTGGCGGCTGGAGGCGTCCTTGGCCAGGAAGCCGTCGGCCCCGGCCTCAAGGGCCTCGGAAATTGTCTCCCGGCGGGTGTCGGCCGAGAGCATCAGCACCCTGGTGCCGGGCGAGGACGCCCGGACGGCCCGCAGGGTTGTCGCCAGGTCGGGACCTGGCATGTGGGCGTCGAGCAGCAGCACGGTCGGCTCGTGCCTGGCCGCCAGCTCGATCGCCTGGTGGCTGTCGTGCGCCACCCCGTGGACGGCCAGGTCATCCTGGGCGTCCAGCATCACTCCGAGACCCTCGGCGAAGACCCTGTGGTCATCCGCGAGCACCAATCCGATCATGTTCGTCACGTTACGGCCTCCCCCGGCGCGCCTCAGTCGCTTCGGCCCGTTTTGCGACCGTCTTGTAAGGCGTCGCCGGAGCCGCAAACGGTACGGCCGACACCTTGCCCGTAACCGACCCGTGATCGGTACGTGATGGTCCGCGGCGGGGAACGGCACCCGGTCTCCCGGGTTGCGTCGAGCGTACGACGGACGTCGCATGCTGCTCATCCGGAGAACTCAGTACCTGCCGTCGCCGAAGTCGCCGATAGGTCTGGCCAAGGTGCAACGTAGGTGAAGTTGCGCCGATTACCGTAATATCCGGCACTGCAACACTCGTACCTGCCCACTGGAGCGGTGCGCCAAGCTGGTACCCAGAACACGGACGTCGTCTTGGCTGGCCGCTCGCCGGTCTCCGGAGGAAGTTGATGGCTCGCGTATTCCTCGCCGACTGTCAGCCGCTGTTCAACGAGGCGCTGGAAGCCCTCATCACCCGTGACGGCACCAACGAGGTGGTCGGGCAGGCCTCGGCGGTGCCACAGATCGTGGCCTCGGTGCCACAGCTCAAGCCCGACCTGTTCGTCATCGACGCCGGCCTGGCCCTCAGCAGCCGGCCGACGCTGGTCGAGACAATCCTCTCCGAGCTGCCCGACACCAAGGTCATCCTGCTCGCCCAGGACACCGACATCGACCTGCTGCTGCACGCCATCCGGGCCGGCGCGGTGGGCGTGGTCGGCAAGAAGTCCGGCACCCAGACGGTGCTGCGGGCCGTCCAGGCGGTGCTGGACGGCGAGGGCGTTGTGCCACGGGCGATGCTGCCCCAGCTGTTCCGCCGGCTCCTGGACATGGGCGACCGGGCCACCGACGCCCCGCTGAACCGGCTGTCCCCACGGGAGCGGGAGGTGCTGGCCCTGCTCGGCCGCGGCTGGAGCAACGCCCAGATCGGCCGCGAGCTGTACATCAGCCCCCACACCGTCCGCACCCACGTGCAGAACATCCTCCAGAAGCTGGAGATGCACTCCAAGCTGGAGGCGGCCACCTTCGCCATGCAGCACGAGCTGGCCACCCGCCGGCCGTCGGCGACCGAGGTCGGCCGCCAGCGCGGCTAGGCAGCGGGCCGCGGGCCCGTAACTCCGTTGCTCCGCCCTCCGGAGGGCGATACGTTCTCTTTGGCAAGCGCCGATCCCTGAGGAGCGGAGATGCGGGCAGCGTTCATGTCCATCGATAGGGCCTTTGTGACCTGTCCGGAGGGTATGACGCTTGCTTCACGGAACGCTGAACCTCGGAGTCCTGGCGCACGTCGACGCCGGTAAGACAACCCTGACCGAGCGGCTCCTCTACCGAGCCGGTGTCATCGACGAGCCCGGCAGCGTCGACGCCGGTACGACGCAGACCGATTCCCTGGCGCTCGAGCGGCAGCGCGGCATCACCATCAAGGCGGCGGTTGTCTCGTTCTCGATCGACGACGTCACCGTCAACCTGATCGATACGCCGGGCCACCCAGACTTCATCGCCGAGGTCGAGCGGGCCCTGAGCGTGCTGGACGGGGCGGTGCTGGTGATCTCGGCGGTGGAGGGCGTGCAGCCGCAGACGCGCCTGCTGATGCGAGCGCTCAAGCGGCTGGGCATTCCCACGGTGCTGTTCGTGAACAAGATCGACCGCGCCGGTGCCGGGTACGGCCGCGTGCTGGAGGCGATCTCGGAGCGACTGACCCCCGCGATCGTCCCGATGGGAGCCGTCGACGATCTCGGAACGGGGGCCGCGCGGTTCACTCCGTGGGGCGCTGACGACACCGCCTTCCGGGCGCGATTGGCCGAGGTGCTTGCCGAGCGGGACGATTCGATCCTTGCCGCCTTTGTCGGGGACGACGACATCCCGTATCGGCGCCTGGGCAAGGAGCTCGCCGCCCAGACAGGCAAGGCGCTGGTGCATCCCGTCTTCTTCGGCTCCGCGCTCACCGGCACGGGCGTGGAGCCCCTGATGGCCGGGCTCATGGAGCTGCTCCCGGCGACGCCCGGCGACGCCGACGGACCAGTCTCGGCCAGCGTCTTCAAGGTCGAGCGTGGCCCGGGCGGCGACAAGATCGCCTACGCGCGACTGTTCTCCGGGTCGATCCAGGTCCGCGACCGCCTCCGCTTCCGCCGTGCCGGCCTCCACAAGGAGAAGGAAGCGACGGTCACCGCGATCAGCGCCTTCGATGCCGGCCCGGCGGCGGGCGGCGACTCGGTCACCGCCGGGCGGATCGGCAAGCTCTGGGGCCTCCGGGACATCCAGATCGGCGACTGGATCGGGGATGGGCCAGCGCCCGGGCTGGGCCGCCAGTTCCCCCCGCCGACGTTGGAATCGGTCGTCGTCCCCGGCAAGCCGCAGGATGGGGCGCGGCTGCGGGTCGCGCTCGGGCAGCTCGCCGAGCAGGACCCGCTGATCAACGTCCGGCAGGACGAACGCCGCCACGAGCTGTCCGTCTCCCTCTACGGAGAGGTGCAGACCGAGGTCATCCAGGCGACACTCGCCAACGACTACGGCATCGAGGTCAGCTTCCGTGAGGCAACACCGATCTGCATCGAGCGGCCGGCCGGGACCGGCGAGGCCGTCGAGCTCCTGCATGCGGAGTCGAACCCGTTCCTGGCCACCATCGGCCTTCGCATCGAACCAGGACCAGACGGCTCGGGGATCGAGTTCCGCCTGGAGGTCGACCACCGCAGCGTCCCTATGTACGTCTACAAGCGGGTCGAAGACTTCGCGGATGCGATGGACAGGTACGTCCGCCAGGCGCTGCGGGAGGGGCTCGCGGGTTGGGAGGTCACCGACTGTGTCGTGACCTTGGCCGAATCCGGCTACAGCTCGCCTGACGGCCCTGCGGCGACCCGGGGACCGCTCAGCACCGCCGCCGACTTCCGCAAGCTCACGCCACTGGTCGTGATGCAGGCGCTCAGACGGGCCGGGACGGTGGTGTGTGAGCCGACCGTCCGGGTCAGCCTCGAGATCCCGACGGAGCTGATCGCGGCGGCCATGCCGGCACTGGCGCGACTCGGTGCCGCTGTCGAGCCCCCGTCGCTGCGGGGGAAGCTGTCGATCATCGAGGCGGTGATGACCGCGGCACGAGCGGGTGACCTCCAGCGGCGGTTGCCGGGACTGACGGGCGGCGAGGGCGTGATCGAGTCCCGCTTCGCGGGCTACCAGCCGGTGAGCGGCGACCAGCCGGCCCGCGAACAGGCATGACGCCTCACCGGGGCCTGGTGGCGGCGACGATCGCCCGCCAGACCCGCTCGGGGGTCAGCGGCATGTCGATGTGGGTCACGCCCAGGTGGGCGAGGGCGTCGACGACCGCGTTCTGGACCGCCGGGGTGGCCCCGACGGTGCCCGACTCGCCGATCCCCTTGACCCCCAACGGGTTCAGCGGGGTCGGGGTCTCGGTCCGCTGGGTCTCGAAGGCCGGCAGGTCGGCCGCGGCCGGCATGGTGTAGCTGGCCAGGTTGCCGTGCAGGCAGTTGCCGTCCTCGTCGTAGCCGACCTCCTCGAACAGGGCCTGGGCGACCCCCTGGGCGATCCCGCCGTGCACCTGCCCCTCGGCCAGCATCCGGTTGTGGATCCGGCCCGAGTCGTCGACCGCCACATGGCGCAGCAGCCGGACCAGGCCGGTCTCGGTGTCGACCTCGCACACCGCGAGGTGGGCGCCGAAGGGGAAGGTGCTGTGCTCCTGCTCGAAGTCGACGGTCGCGGCCAGGCCGGCGTCCATGCCCGGCGGCCGCCGGTC
>DATENJ010000173.1:0-9378 GCA_035275125.1 Actinomycetes bacterium
GGCCAGCGCCGCCG
Organism: Actinomycetes bacterium; assembly: GCA_035275125.1. GTDB lineage: Bacteria > Actinomycetota > CALGFH01 > CALGFH01 > CALGFH01 > CALGFH01. The sequence goes on from DATENJ010000173.1 coordinate 15, forward strand.
ACGGGACGGCCAGCAAGGTCGAGTGGGGCAGGACCCGTTCCAGCAGGGCCGGCGACACCAGGGCGGTGATCGCCCCGCTGACCAGGACCCCGAGGGCCAGGAAGGGCAGGGCCTGGATGACGATGGCCACGAACACCGTCGTCCAGGTCCGCAGCGCCACTGGGTCCAGGGCCCCACCAACCATCCCCCGGGCCCCCAGGGCGACCACCACCAGCAGCACGACCAGCCGCCCGTCCACCGACCGCCGAGGCTGGACGGACGCCGCCTCCTGGGCGGCCCCACCCGGATCCAGGGTCGATCGCATGACCGGCAGTCTAGGCCGACCCCAGAGCCTCTGCCCCAGCGCCCCGTTGCTTGGTCAGGCGCCTAGAACGTGAGTCCGTGCCGCTGGATGATGGCGGCCGTGGCCTGGAAGTCGACCTCGCAGCCGTAGCGGGCGGCCAGGGCCGGGAGCGTCGCCGGGTCCATCTCGCCGAGGGCGCCGAGCTCGTGGAACAGGTCCTCCAGGCCAGACGGGGTGATGAGCTCCAGGACGCGGGTCGGCGTGTCGCCGGGGTTCCAGAAGGCGTGCCACTGCCCACGAGGCTTGAAGACCAGATCCCCGGGCCCGGCGACGACCTCCTCGTCACCCAGCACCGCCCCAAGACGGCCCTCCAGCACGTAGCTGTACTCGTCCTCACGGCTGTGATGGTGCAGCGGGACGGCCAGGACGCCCGGGGCCACGGTGTGCTCGATGACCGTGAGCCTGCCGGCGGTCTCGGCGCCGTCGACATGAAGCGGTCGGTGCGGAACTCCGGCTCCCCGGCGATCTCCCGTCCTTGGGACCCAGCACGCGGGCTCCCGTGGTGAGCTGTTGGCTGGTGTGCATGGTCGCTCCCCCTTCTCGTTTCGATGACGAGGAACTCTCCTTCGTCCGGGCGGTCACGCCCTCCCTGGCCGAGGGGGCACGCCGCGGGCTGCTGGTCGGCGAGGCCGTCGACCCCGAGGGACCGGACGCCCCCGGCCTGGTCGTGCTCTCCGCGAACGGGGAGGTTGAGTCGGCCACGCCTGGCGTGGAGCGCTGGCTGGCCGCGCTGCCCGACGGTGACTGGCACGCCGGTAGGCTGCCGTCGTCGGTCCTGGCCGTCGCCGGCCGGGCGCCGCGGACCGCCGAGTACCCGGACGAGCCCGGCCAGGTCGCGGTCTCCCGCGTGCAGTCGCGCTCGGGCACCTGGGTCGTGCTCCACGGCGCCTCCCTGGTCACCGCGGGTGCCCGCCGCGTCGCCGTGATCGTCGAGCCCGCCCACTCTGCCCGCATCGCTCCCCTGCTGATGTCCGCGTACGGGCTGACCGAGCGCGAGCAGGACGTCAACCGCCTGGTGCTCCAGGGCGACTCCACCGCCGAGATCGCCGAGCGCCTGGTGGTGTCGGCCCACACCGTCCAGCAGCACCTGAAGAGCGTGTTCGACAAGACCGGGGTGCGAAGCCGCCGCGACCTGGTCGGCAAGGTGTTCTTCGCCCTCTACGAACCCCGGCTGCGCGACAACGAACGCCGAGCGATCGTCGACCAGCCGCTACGCGGCGGACCGCTGGACAGCCACCCGACGCAGGACCAGTAGGCAGGTACCAACCTCCTACCCAGAGCTGTCGGACAATCGAGGACCAGGCTCACCGCCGGCGGCCAGGTCGGCAACACTTGGAGGTACGGCCACACCGAACCGCCGGGCCAGCAGGGCAAGGTCGTGTCGGTCGGTCGCGCTCAGCGGATAGCCGAGGCGATGACGAACCTCCAGGGTGGGAGTCTTGCAGCGCACCGATCGGCCGGCGATCACGCCGGTCGCGGTCAGCTCCTCGGCTGGGTAGTCGCCCCATGCGTCGGCGCCGAGGTCCTGCCAGCCGTTCCCGTGCCGGTCGAAGATCACCGGGTGCAGGTCCACCTGGCGGCCGGCATCGTCGACTAGGACCAGCCGGGCCGGCAGACCGGGCACAGTGGCCGCGTAGTGGGAGAAGCCTGCAGCGGCGAGCGTCTCTTGCGCGGCGGCCAGGTCCTCGCGCGCGATCACGAGATCCAGATCCCGGTGTGGGCGGGTCTGGCTGCCGACCAGGGCATCGACCCCCCAGCCGCCATCCAGCCAGACCACCAGCCCGGCGGCCTCGAGTTGGCCGAGGATCCTGCTGGCATCCGCGGCGTCGATCTCCATCACCGCCGCAGTCAACAGCGATCCTTACACGACGACAATCCGCCAATGCTGCCAGCGCCGCGACGTCCTCCAGCTCTGCGACGCGACGGTGCGGGACGCGTCGGATGCAACCTTTCGTGCCCGCCGGTGAGTGGATACTGCGAGGCATCTGCTTTCCGGGAGGTGCAGAGGCCGTCGACGAGACGGAGTTCAGCGAGTTCTTCGCCAGCCAGTACGCGAACCTGTGCTGGCTGGGACTACTGCTGACCGGCAGCCGAGCCGAGGCCGAGGAGCTGGCCCAGGAGGCACTGGTACGCACCTGGCGGCGCTGGAAGCTGGTGCGGCGGCCCGACGACCCCGCCAGCTACGCCCGCAAGGTGCTGGTCAACCGGCACCGCTCGCTGCTGCGCCGGGCGGCGGTGGAGACGCGGTCGCTAGCGCGTTCCCGGCCCGAGGAGCTCGTCGTGCCAGCCGGCGACGAGCGCGCTCTGGTGCTGTGGCAGGCCGTCCAGGTACTGCCGGCGCGCCAGCGGGCGGTGCTGGTGCTGCGCTTCCACCAGGACCTCCCCGAGGCCGAGGTGGCACGGCTGCTGGGGCTGCCCCTGGGCACGGTGAAGTCGCTGGGCCACCGGGGGCTGGCCCGGCTGCGGGATCGGTTGGGCTCACCCAGCCTAGACCCCGCGCGCAGCAGGACCGAGGAGGGACCGTGAAGCTGGAGGACGAGCTGCGCCAGCTCTTCGGAGCAACCCACGACTTACCGTGGCCGGGCGAGCGGGAGGCCTTCAACCGGTTCCTGCGTCGCCGGGCCCGCCGCCGCCGCGCGGTCGCCGTGGCCGCCGGGCTGGCGCTGGTCGCCGTGCTCGGGGCGGCTGTGCTGGTGGCCAGCGGGCAGCCCGAGGACCTCCAGACCATCGCGCCGACATTGACGGAGGTGCAGGTCCCGAACGAGGGGTTCGAGCTGCGCGTCCCGACCGGCTGGCGGGTCGACCGAGAGCTCACCGGCACCGTATCCGGGCCGATCTCCGGTGGGCCAGCGGGGGTGGTGGGGGTCGTGCTCGCGCCAAGGGCGGCGGCGCCGCGCGAGGCAGCGATCACGGTCCGGGCCGACGACAGCATGGCGCTCTGGCGTGCGGCAGAGTCGAAGGGATCGAAGCGGCGAGCCGACGGCCGGCACTACCTGCTGCGGCCCGGGTCCGGCCCGCGGGAGGTCGGCCAGTACCTCATCGAGTGGCGGGACTTCTGCCCAGCTGGCCCTCAGACCTGTCGCCGTTCCGTGTCTCCGAGGGTGCTGGTGGTGACCGGGACCGCCGCCCCCGGCGACGACGCCGGTAGGGAGCAGGTGCTGCGGGCGATGCTGCGGGTCGTCGCCGCCCTTGAGCCCATCACCGACTCCCGCCGCCCGCGACCGGCACCGACCGTCCCGCCCGATACCAGGGTCCTGCTCGGCAAGGGCGGCACCGGCCGGGCCGCCTGGGAGGCACGGATCGAACCCGTGGGTGGAACCGCCGGCTTCAGCATCCAATTCCCCTGGCAGCAACAGCGCCAGCCCGGTAAGGGCCGGCACTGGGAGTCGCTGGAGGAAGAGTCCATCCAGCGCAACGGCATCGAGCTGTTCATGGACTGCCTGTCGTGGGTGCCCGGCTCCGGTCTGGTGCTGTCCGGGCTGGCCCCCGAGGAGGTGGCCACTGTACGGATCGAGCTGGCCGGCCGAACACCGGTGGTCACGCCAACCTTCGCCCGCGACAAGCCGGTCCCCTGGGTGGCCTTCGTGTCGCCACCGCTGCCGGCCGGCTCGAACGTGGACCGGGTCATCGCCCTCGACGCCGCTGGGACGGTGATCGGCAGCCTGGAGCAACCGTACCCAGGTGCACTCTGTGGGGCCGGGGCGGTTGAGCCGCCCTAATGAGGCCGGCTGGTGCGGGCAGGTCCGCGTGCCACCATGGCGGCCAGACAGCAAGCGCGCAAGGGAGGGGGCCAGGCAACGGTGCAGGCGTCGGAGGTCCCGCGTGCCGTGGCTGCGGCCATGTCGACCGCCGCATCCCTTGACCTGACCGTCGACGACGCCATCGTGCTGCATGACTCGAACAAGCTCACCCTGCGGCTGCTGCCTTGTGACGTCCTGGCCCGGGTGGCACCCAGAGCAGACCAGGTCGCACATCTCGAAATCGAGCTTGCCCAACGGCTCGCCGAATCCGACAGCCCGGTGGCTGCGCTAGAGCCTCGCGTCGAGCCACGCGTCTATGAGTGTGATGGCTTTGTGGTCACGTTCTGGACCTACTACCAACCGGTGACACCTCGAGCGGTCGCACCAGCCGACTACGCCAACGCGCTCGAGCGGCTGCATGCCGGCATGCGCACGCTCGATCTCCCGACGCCGCACTTCACGGATCGCGTCGAGCAGGCCCAACACCTTGTGGCGAGCCGCGACTGCACGCCGGCGCTCGCCGGCGCCGACCGGGAGCTCCTCGCCACCACGTTACGACGCCTGCGGGGGGTGATCGGCGAGCGCGGCGGGGTCGAGCAGCTCCTGCACGGCGAGCCGCACCCAGGCAACCTTCTCACCACCAGGAACGGGCTGGTGTTCATCGACCTCGAGACGTGCTGCCGTGGGCCGGTCGAATTCGACCTCGCCCATGCGCCCGAAGAGGTGAGCGAGCACTATCCGGATGTCAATCACGACTTGCTCCGCCAGTGCCGGATCCTGGTGCTGGCGATGATCACCACCTGGCGCTGGGATCGAGGCGACCAATTCCCAGACGGCCGCCAGCTGGCCACAGCGTGGCTCAACCAGCTCCGAACAGCGCTCGATCGCAACCCCCTGGGCACCCGTAGCTGACCGCGGGCCGTCGAGGCCGTGACCGGCTGGCCGTTGTGCCAGGGCGGTCACGCGCGAGAGCAGTCGCACATGTCGACGACGCTATGTCTCAATGCGTGCAACAAGTCCAAGGGGTCAGAGGGGTTCCTCTGTGTGTCGAGGACCGTACCGATCGTCTCGGCGATGTCAGGATCGGCCCTTGAACCATCAGGCGTTGTCACAGGCGGGACGGGAGGGCGGTATGCGAGCGGTTGTCTACGACAAATACGGCCCACCCGAGTTGTTGCGGGTTGAGGAGGTACCGGCGCCGTCGCCGACCACGAACCAGGTGCTCCTGAGGGTCTTGGCGACGTCGGTCAACCTCTCGGACTGGGAGGGCCTGCGGGGTGCGCCGCTGTATGCGCGGCTGGGTGGGCTTCGCGCGCCGGCCCGCCGGACGCTCGGCTCGGATGTGGCCGGGCGTGTCGAGGCGGTCGGCTCGGGTGTCACCCGCTTCGCAGTGGGCGACGAGGTGTATGGCGACAACCTCCAGCTGAAGGGCGGCTTCGCCGAGTACGCGGTCGCGCCGGAGTCGGCGCTCGCCCACAAGCCGAAGGAGCTGACGTTCGCCCAGGCGTCAGCGATCCCGCAGGCGGCAGCGATCGCCCTGCGGGGAACCGCCGGCGTGGCTGCGGGCCAGCGCGTGCTGATCAACGGGGCCGGCGGTGGCTCAGGCTCGTTCGCGATCCAGCTGGCCAAGCGGGCCGGCGCGCACGTGACCGGTGTCGACAACGCCGGCAAGCTCGAGTTCATGCGGTCGCTGGGAGCCGACCAGGTGATCGACTACCGCAGCGACGACTTCACCCGCCCCGACGAGCCGTACGACCTCGTCCTGGATCTCGTCGCGCACCGTTCGCCGTTCGCGTGCCGGCGGGCGCTCGCTCCCCGCGGCCGCTACTCGTGTGTGGGAGGGCCCGTGCGGACCCTGCTGGCGATCCTGACGATCGGCTCGATCATCGGACGACTCACCGGGCGTCGCCTGGGGGTGCTCGTGGTGCCCCAGGGGCCAACGCACTTCACCCCGTTGACCGACCTCGTCATCGCGGGCGACATCGACATCCATATTGATCGCACGTTCGGGCTCGACGAGGTGCCGCAAGCGTTACGGCACGTCGGCGAGGGACTCGCCCTCGGCAAGGTCGCCGTGACGACCGACTGAATGCCGTCCGTTGCGCCACCGGTTGCAGGATCGTTCAAGACGATCGGTATCGGCGCTGGGTAGCGTCTCCGGCATAGGTCGAGGGCCTCGCGACGGCGGTGGCGGCAACGCGGCTGTTGTGGTGGGGAGCGACGGAATCCATCTGCTGGGCGGCTCCAGCCACCATCACGCTGTCCGCGGTCAGGCTGATGTTGGCGCGCTGGGCCGAGTCCAGATCGCGAGTTACCGCGGCTGGCTTGCGGAGCGCGCCAGCCCGAGCGAACCGGAGGACGTCGAGGTGAGCGGGATCGAGCCAGGGAGAATGCCATGCTGAAGACGTTCGTCGACCTCTCCACGCCGCTGGTGGCCGACGCCTGCGTCCGCAGCGACGTGCCGCTGCGCGCCGCACCGCCCGGCATTGGCGCGGTCATCCCGGGACGCCGGATCGCGGGACGTGCGTTGCCGGCGCGGCATTACGGCAGCGTTGATGTGTTCCTGGAGGCGTTCGGCCGGGCAGGACAGGGTGACGTGCTGTTGATCGACAACGGCGGGCGGTCAGACGAGGCTTGTGTTGGCGACCTGGCGGTCCTGGAGGCCAAGGCGGCTGGGCTGGCGGGCCTGGTGGTGTGGGGGCTACATCGCGACACACCGGAGCTGGCCGAGATTGGCTTCCCGGTGTTCAGCTACGGCAGCTACCCGGCTGGGCCGGTGCGGCTGGAGGAGCGGGACCCTGAGGGGCTGGCGAGTGCGCGATTCGGGCCGCACGTGGTGACCGGCGACGACATTGTCTTCGGCGACGACGACGGGGTGTTGTTCGTTACCGCCGAGCATGCCGAGCAGGTGCTGGCGACGGCGCACCACATCTGGCAGACCGAGCGTGAGCAGGCCCGCAGGATCCGGGCAGGCGAGACGCTGCGCCAGCAGACGGCCTTCGACGACTACCTGGCGCGGCGCGCCGCCGATCCGTCCTACACCTTCCGGCGGCATCTTCGGCGCATCGGTGGAGCTATCGAGGAGTAGCTGATGCCGGGGCCGAGATACGGACCCACGCGCTCTGTCGCGTACGCAGGAATGTGGATAGAGTCTCGAACACGTGTTCGATAGCCTGGGTCGGTGGGGACTTGGCACGACCCAGGCCTGGGACGGCCGATCGCGGCGCCGCTGGAGCGGTGCGCCGAGTTGCTCGGCGTCGACCTGGCCGCCGTCCGCGAGGCCGCCACCAAGCTGGAGCCCTACATCCGCGCCGACGGCGCCAGCATCTGGAGCCTGATGCAGCTCGAGCGACAACTCCGACCCGAGGCCTACCGCCGGCGACGAGGCGGCTACCTCGACCGTCGACGATCCGGGCCACCGACGTAGAACACCGCAATGACCTGGTGCGTCAACTGCGTACGAAGCCCAGCATGTCGTCCTCGAACCTGCGCTTCTGGGTCTTGGCGACCGCATGCCCGACACCGTCGTAGAGCCGCAGCGTGGCCTGCGGGATCCGTTCGGCGGTCTCACGAACGATCGGGTCGGGGTAGAAGAAGTCCCGGCTGCCGGCGATCACCAGGGTCGGCGTGGCGATCCTGGCCAACGCATCGGTCGCGTCGTGGCCCAGGTCCGCCTCGATCGTGGCGATGTAGTCCGAAGCGTCGTCGGGTTCTTTCATCATGCGCTTGCCGAGCAGCTTCACCACGCCCTGGCCGAACCGCCCGAAGTCCATGTGGTTGGCGATGTCGGCCTGGGCCTCGGCCGCCCTGCCTTGGGCGGCCTTGTCGCGGGCGGCTCGCAGCAAGGCCTTGGCGTCCTCCCCCAGCCGGCAGCCGGTGTCGCTCAAGACCAGTCGGCGAACCAGCTCGCCGTGGTCGGCCGCGAGGTACTGGGCGACCTCTCCGCCGGTCGAGAAGCCGATGACGTCGACCGGCGCGTCGAACCGGCCCCCGATCCAGCTGGCGTAGTCGTCGGCCATCTCGCGGGTGGTATGGCCGGCTGGCAAGCCTGGCCGTCGTGCCACCTGGTAGACGGTGTAGTCGCGGGTGTAGCGCTTGTGCGCCCACCGGAGCAGCCGCAAGGCACGCCCGGTCGGTGCCTTGTTCTCCAGCGTGAGGCCTTCGAGGATGACCAGCGTCTTCGGGCCGCCTGGGATTCGGGCGTATGGCAGCTCGACCATGGATTGGCCGGTTGGCATCTGGCGACCTCCTCGGTGGTGCCCGATCGTCTCATCCGTCCCCGGGCTTGGCCACCCGCTCCGCGAGGCGGCCTCGTGGTCATCGGTTGGTCGTGGCGGAGGAGCGGCGTCGCCGGTAGGCGCGGTTCTTGGTCCGGTTGCCGCAGATCGACATCGCGCACCACGCCGCCGAGCGGTTCTTGGAGCGGTCGAAGAACGCATAACCACACTGCCGGCATCCCTTCAACCGCCGCCACTGGCCGGTGAGCTGCGCCTCGTGCAGGATGCCCAGCAGCGTCGCGACCGCACCGTCCACGGTTGGCCGATCGGGTTCCAGGTTGGTCCGTCCCGCATCGTCGATGGCGACCCTGAGCCGAGCCGTGCGCGACGCCCTCCCGACGATACCCGCCGACGGTGCGTCCGGGCGCCCGGACTGGTTGGCGATCGTAAGCGCTCGGATCGCTTCTCGGAGCTCGCGGAGCCGGACGGCGTCCGCGGCCGAGATCCGAACGTCACCGCCTACGAGGCGCTTGTGCAGGAGCCAGGCATGGGCCTTCTCCGGGGTTCCCAGCCGGTCCCATTCGCGGGGGAATTCATGGTTGTAGGAGTTGATGAACCGCTGCAGCAACTCCAGTCGTCCCGGGGCCTTGGACCGCCCTCCGGGCTCGATCTGCTCGCCGACCCGTCGCTTGTCGTCCTCGTGCATGGCTGACGGGTTAGCAGGAGGGAAAGCCGTTGTAGCTGGCCGTGGTGGTGCAGCTGGCCGCCGCCTTGGCGCAGCGCCGCTTCGCCTCCTCGGCGATGAACGCGAGCGTCTGCTCCTGGGTGGCCGTCTTGCGGAGCCGCTTGGCCTCCTTGGAGATGTCCAGGACGAGCTCGTAGCTGGTGCCGGTGAGACCCATCGACTGGTAGTCGCCGTAGGTCGTCGTGCCCGGCTTGAGCGCCTCGGCGACCCAGTAGCCAACCTGCCGCGCGCACATCTCGGCGGCGGTGCGCGGGCGGCTGGTGGTGGTCGCCTGGGCGGTCGGCCGGTCCGGCGCGCCGCCGCAGGCCGCCAGCAGGAG
>DATENJ010000174.1:0-4211 GCA_035275125.1 Actinomycetes bacterium
CCCGACCGCCCGGGCGGCGCCGTCGGTGGCCGCCAGCACCGCCTCCTCCGGGGTGAGGCCGCCGTGAACGCAGGCCAGCGCAACCATCAACTGCATCGACTCGCTGTAGCAGGTGCCGGGGTTGCAGTCGGTGCCGAGGGCCATGGTCACCCCGGCCTCGCGCAGCACCTGGGCCGGGGCCGCCCGGCCGGTCCGCAGCAGGAAGCTGGTCCCTGGCAGCAGCACCGCCACCGTGCCGGCGGCGGCCAGCCCCTTGGCCTCCTGCTCGTCGCAGAACAGCAGGTGGTCGGCTGACACGCAGCCGAGCTCGGCGGCGAGGGCCGCCCCGCCGGTCGAGCCGAGCTCGTTGGCGTGGAGCTTGCCGGCGAGGCCGTGGCGAGCCCCCGCCTCCAGCACCCGCCGGGACTCGGTGACGGTCAGCGCCCCCCGGTCGCAGAACGCGTCCACGAACTCGGCCAGGGGCGCGCACGCCGGCAGCATCTCGTGCTCCAGCAGGTCGAGGTAGCCGTCGCGGTCGCCGGCGTACTCCTCGGGGATCAGGTGGGCGCCGAGGAAGGTGCGGACCACCTCGACCGGGGACCGCGCGGCCAGCCGGGCCAGGACCTCGAGGCTGCGGCGCTCGTCGGCGACGGTGAGGCCGTAGCCGGACTTGGCCTCAAGGGTGGTGGTGCCGTAGCGGAGCGCCGTGGCCAGCCGCGTGGCCGCGGTCGCCTCCAGCTCGTCGTCGGAGGCGGCCCGGGTCTCACGGACGGTGCGGTTGATCCCGCCCCCGGCGGCCAGCGCCTCCTCGTAGCCGACCCCGCGCAGCCGGGCCGCGAACTCCTCCGCCCGTTCGCCGGCGAACACCAGGTGGGTGTGGGCGTCGACGAACCCGGGGAGCACCGCCCGCCCGCCGGCGTCCACCCGGGTCGCCCCGGGGGCCAGCTCCAGGTCGGGCAGCGACCCCTCGGGGCCGGCGTAGACGACCCGCCCCCCGGCCGCCGCCACCGCCCCCCGCTCGACAAGGCCGAGCGGGCCCTCCCCCAGCCCCGGGTCGCAGGTGACCAGCTGCCCGGCCCCGGTGAGCAGGAAGTCGGCCGGCCCGGCGGGGCCCGCGGCGCCCATCAGGCGCCCGGGCCGGCCACGCCGGGGAGGTCCATCCCACGTTCGGCCGCGACCTGGCGGGCCTGGTCGTAGCCGGCGTCGGCGTGGCGCATGACCCCGGTGCCGGGGTCGTTGGTGAGGACCAGCTCGACCCGCCGGGCCGCCTCCTCGGAGCCGTCGGCGACCACCACCACCCCGGCGTGGATGGAGCGGCCGATGCCGACCCCGCCGCCGTGGTGGACGCTGACCCAGGAGGCCCCCGAGGCCACGTTCAGCAGGGCGTTCAGGATCGGCCAGTCGGCGATGGCGTCGGAGCCGTCGGCCATGGCCTCGGTCTCGCGGTACGGGCTGGCCACCGACCCGGAGTCCAGGTGGTCGCGCCCAATCACGATCGGGGCCTGCACCTCGCCCCGGGCGACCAGGTCGTTGAAGGCCAGCCCGGCCTGGTGGCGCTCGCCGTAGCCGAGCCAGCAGATCCGCGCCGGCAGCCCCTGGAACCGGACCCGCTCGGCGGCCAGCTCAAGCCAGCGGCGCAGGTGCTCGTCGTCGCCGAACAGCTCCAGCACGGCCCGGTCGGTGCGGGCGATGTCGGCCTCATCGCCGGAGAGGGCGGCCCAGCGGAACGGCCCCTTGCCCTCGCAGAACAGCGGCCGGATGTAGGCGGGCACGAACCCGGGGTAGGCGAAGGCGTCCCCGAACCCGGCCACCCGGGCCTCGCCGCGCAGGTTGTTGCCGTAGTCGAACACCTCGGCCCCGGCCCGCTGGAACCCGACCATGGCCTCGCAGTGGCGGGCCATCGACTCCTGGGCCGCCTTGACGTAGCCGGCCGGGTCCTCGGACCGGGCCGCCGGGGCGTCGCCCGGGTCGACCCCACTGGGCACGTACCCGCCGAGCGGGTCGTGGGCCGAGGTCTGGTCGGTGACCACGTCGGGCCGGAAGCCGGCGGCCAGCAGCTCACCGAAGACGTCGGCGGCGTTCCCGACCAGCCCGACCGACAGCGCCCGGCCCTCGGCCGCGGCCCGCTCGACCCGGGCGACCGCGTCGGCCAGGTCGTCGGCCCGCTCGTCCAGGTAGCCGGTGTCGAGCCGGCGGGCGAGGCGCTCGGGGTCGACCTCGACACACAGCGCGACCCCCTCGTTCATGGTGACGGCCAGGGGCTGGGCCCCGCCCATGCCGCCGAGGCCGCCGGTGAGCACGATCTTGCCGGCGAGGCTGTCCCAGCCCTTCACCTGGGCCACGGCGGCGAAGGTCTCGTAGGTGCCCTGGAGGATCCCCTGGGTGCCGATGTAGATCCAGGACCCGGCCGTCATCTGCCCGTACATGGTCAGCCCGGCCGCCTCCAGCTCGCGGAACTGCTCCCAGTTGGCCCACTCCGGCACCAGCAGCGAGTTGGCGATGAGCACCCGGGGAGCGAAGCTGTGGGTCCGGAACACCCCGACCGGCTTGCCCGACTGGACCAGCAGGGTCTCGTCGTCGCCGAGCCGCCGCAAGGTGGCCACGATCCGGTCGAAGGCCGCCCAGTCCCGCGCCGCCCGGCCGGTGCCGCCGTAGACGACCAGGTCGTCGGGCCGCTCGGCGACCTCGGGGTCGAGGTTGTTGCAGAGCATCCGCAGGGCCGCCTCCTGCTGCCAGCCTCGGCACGACAGCTCCGGCCCCCTGGGGGCGCGCACCACTCTTGCACCTTCCATGGATCCCGTCCCTCGTCACGGACGCGCGCCTCACCCCGCGGACCCGGTCCCGGGGGCCCCAACCGGGAGGGTAGCCCAACGGGGCGTTCGCGTCCCTCGGTTGTCCACAACCTCCGGCTAGCCCAGGGACCCCACCACCTCCTCGGCCGAGGCGACCAGCGTGCCGTCGGCCACCAGCCGCTCCAGCGCGGCCAGGTCGGGGGCCAGGTAGCGGTCGTCCTCGAGGGTCGGGACGTCCTCGCGGACCCGGTCGAGCACGGCCGCCACCGCCGCCCCCGGCCGCAGCGGAGCGCGCAGGTCGATCGCCTGGGCGGCACACAACGCCTCGATGGCCAGCGCCCGGCGGACGTTCGCGACCACCCGGCGCAGCTTGAGGCCGGCCGTCCAGCCCATGGAGACGTGGTCCTCCTGGTTCCCCGAGGTCGGGATCGAGTCGACCGAGGCCGGGTGGGCGAGCACCTTGCAGTCGGCCACCAGGGCGGCCGCCGTGTACTGGGTCAGCATCAGGCCCGAGTTGAGGCCCGGGTCGCGGGCCAGGAACGGCGGCAGGTCGTGGTTGAGGGCCGGGTCGAGCAGCCGGTCGACCCGCCGCTCGGAGATGTCGGCCAGCTCGGCCAGGGCGATGGCCAGGAAATCGAGCACGAAGGCGAGCGGCTCGCCGTGAAAGTTGCCGACCGAGATCACCTCGTCGGTCTCGGCGAACACCACCGGGTTGTCGGTGACCGAGCCCAGCTCGCGCTCCACCACCTGGCGGGCGAAGGCGATCACGTCGCGGCAGGCCCCGTGGACCTGGGGGGCGCAGCGCAGCGAGTAGGCGTCCTGGATGGCGTGGTCGGAGTGGCGGTGGCTGGCCAGGATGGGCGACCCGGCGAGCATGGTCCGGAGGTTGGCCGCGCTGGCCACCTGGCCGGGATGGGGCCGGAGCTCGTGGAGGCGGGCCTGGAAGGGCCGGTCGGTGCCGAGCAGGCCCTCGATCGACATGGCGCAGGCCACGTCGGCCATGGCGGCAAGGGCCTCGGCGTCGGCGACGGCCAGGCACGCAAGGGCGAGCATCCCCTCGGTCCCGTTGACCAGCGACAGGCCCTCCTTGAACGACAGCCGGAGCGGCTCAAGCCCGGCCAGCCGCAGCCCCTCGGCGGCGGGCAGGCGGCGGCCGTCGAGCATGACCTCGCCCTCGCCCAGCAGGGGCAGGGCCAGGTGGGCGAGCTGGGCCAGGTCACCGGAGGCGCCGACCGAGCCGTGCTCGGGGATCACCGGGGTGATCCCGGCGGCCAGCAGGGCGACCAGCGCCTCCACCACCAGGGGCCTGACCCCCGAGTAGCCCTGGGTGAGGGTGCGGGCCCGCAGCAGCTGCATGCCCCTGACCACCTCGGTCTCCAGCGGGTCGCCGGTGGCGGTGGCGTGCGACAGGACGATCCGGCGCTGCAGCTCCTCGAGGTC
>DATENJ010000175.1:0-2601 GCA_035275125.1 Actinomycetes bacterium
GTAGTAGTCGGCGGGATCGCGGCGGATGTTGCGGAGCAGGGCAGGGTCCTGGTCGCCGACGCAGCCGCCGGCCGCGGACACGGTCGCCGGGAGCGTGGCCGTCGGCGCGCCGTCGAGCTCGGGCACGTCGAAGAACAGCACCACCACCGGGCCGGCGACCCCGGCGGCACCGACGTGGATGTGGGCGAAGATGGGCGGGGCGATGCCGCTCCAGCCGAGGGCGAAGCAGACCCGCGACCGGCCCGTCCGCACCAGGGCCAGGCCGCGGCCGTCGGCGTCACCGGGGCCCGGGATCTCGTTGGCGCCGTTCAGCCCGGCGACGAGCTGGTGAGGCAGGTCGAGGTCGAGGTGGCTCGAGCGGTGGAGCTGGCCGCGGATGGCCCCGGCCGGGAAGTCGGCCGTGTGGATGTTGACGTACCAGTCGCGGGGGCTGGCCGCGATCCTGCCGGCCAGGGCGCGGTCGACGTCCACGCAGCCGGCGACCGAGCTGAGCGTGCCCGGCAGCGAGGCCGCGTTGGTGCCCGGCTGGAAGAACAGCACCACCACCGGGCCGGCCACGCCGGCCCCGCCCTGGTGGATGTGGGCGGCCGTCGGGGCGCCGATGTTCGACCACTGAAGCACGTAGCAGGCCGTGGTGCCGGACAGCCGGACGAAGGCCCGTCCGCGGCCGTCCGGGTCACCGGGGCCCGGGACCTCGTTGGCGCCGGACAAGGTGGCGGCCAGCCGGGTGACCTTGCTGGAGGTCTTGCTGGAGGTCTTGCTGGAGGTCTTGCTTGAGCCGCTGGCGGCGGCCGCCGGGGCGGCGAGCAGCGCCAGCCCGGACACCAGGGCGACGGCCAGGACGGCGGCACGGCGGCGGTTCCGCATTCGCCTGCTCCTCGGGTCTCGGGACAGAGGGACATGAGGACAACCACCGGGGAGCCTGTCCGCTTCCCGTGCTAAGGTCGAAAGATCGTGGAGACGAAGATCGGGATCCACCTGGGGCGCGACGACCCGCTCGGGCAGGGGGCGGCCAGAGGGGCCGATTGCGTGCAGTTCTTCCTCGGCGACCCCCAGGGCTGGAAGGTCCCGCCACCCGGGCCGGACGCGGCCGAGTTGGCCGCCGCCGACATGGTCGTGTACGTCCACGCCCCCTACGGGATCAACCTGGCCTCGCCGAACAACCGCATCCGCATCCCCTCCCGCAAGCTCCTGGCCGAGACCTGCAAGGGCGCGGCGGTGGTGGGCGCGGCCGCGGTGATCGTCCACGGCGGCCACGTCACCGACGGTGGCGACGAGGACGAGGGCATCGTCCGCTGGCGCAAGGCGCTCGACCAGCTCGAGTCTGAGGTGCCGGTGCTGCTCGAGAACACCGCCGGCGGCAACCACGCCATGGCCCGCCGGTTCGGCACCCTGGCCCGTCTGTGGGACCGGATCGGCGACACCGGGCTCGGGTTCTGCCTCGACACCTGCCACGCCCACGCCGGCGGCGAGGAGCTGGTCGGCATCGTCGACCGGGTCAAGGCGATCACCGGCCGGATCGACCTGGTCCACGCCAACGACTCCAAGGACCGGGCCGACTCGGGCCGCGACCGTCACCAGAACCTGGGCAAGGGCCAGATCGACCTCGACACCCTTGTCGGGATCGTCCAGGCCGCCGGTGCCCCGGTCATCTGCGAGACCCCGGGGCCGGTGGCCGCCCAGTGGGCCGACATCGACCTGCTGCGCACCCGCCTCGGCGGCGGCCGCTAGAACAGCGGGCATGCATCCGCGCCGCATGCAGCGCGCGCATCCGTGCAGCGCTGGAGCTTGCGCGCCGCCACCGGCGACCACCAGATCCTGAACCCCGGATACGTGCCCGCTGTTCTAAGCTTCGCGCAACGTCCACCCGAGCCCGGAGGCCGACCGATGCCAGCCACGCCGACCGTGAACCCGACCCGGGCCGCGCTCGAGGCCGCCGTCCTCGACCTGACCGACGAGCAGATCGCCAGCGCCCTCTGTAGGGTCGACCGGGTCGTGAAGTCGGCCTACGAGGAGCGCTCCGACTACGCCTGGCCGCGGGAGGCCCAGCTCAGCCTGCTGAACGCGCTCGCCACCCGGCTGCAGCGCGGCCGGGTCCCCGCCAAGGGCTGAGCGGCCTCAGGCCGTCGGGCGGGCGGCGGCCGGTCGGCCGTCGTCGTACGGGTGCTCGACGATGGCGACCACCCGCGAGGAGAGGAACCGGGCCGTCCGCACCGGCTGCCCGGTCCGGGTGACCTCGGCCACCTCGACCATGGTCCGCGAGGTGGTCACCTCGACCCGCCGCCCGGATCGGGTGGCCACGATCTCGAACCCGCGCACACTCCCGTTGCCGGTGTCGACCAGCACCTCGACCTTGTCCCCACGCATACCGGGCAGCCTAGCCGCTCCACGCCGAGCTGGATAGCCCAGCGTCTCCTCACCCGCCGGCCGCCCCCAGCTCCACCCCGAGCACGGCCGCGGCGGCGACAACCCCGGGCCCGTCCCCCCGCTCGGCCAGCTCGTCGGTCGCCACCAGCGCCTCCGGCGTGTCGAGATCCGCCGCCGGCGCCACCTCGACCGCCTCAGGCAGCCACACACCACCCCCACCCCCCGGCTCCTGGG
>DATENJ010000176.1:0-2449 GCA_035275125.1 Actinomycetes bacterium
CCCCGATCATCACGAAGAAATGGAAGTGGGCCTCGACCACCCCGCCGGACAGGTGGACGATCACGGCCGAGGCGGTGACCAGGCCGAGCACGGCCGCCGTCGACCGGGCCCGCCGGCCGAGGGCCGGGTGGGCGGCGGCCAGGGCGAACACCGCCATCGGCGTCACCTCGGTGAGCGCATGGCCCACGGTCTTACCGCGGACCAGGGCGAACACGGCGACGCCGGCGACGTGCAGCCACAGTAACCAGACGATCCCCCGGTGGCGCTGTGCCCAGACCTCGGGCGTGAGCAGTTGGCCGGTGGGCACCAGCCCCCGGCCGGCGCGGCCCGCCCGGACGGCGGCACCGGCGATTACGCTCATGCCACCATGTCGGCAATGGTCCGGCCGACCTTAGCGATGGGGCAACGATGGCGAGGCGTAGCGCGGGGATCCTGCTCTACCGGCGACGTGGCGACGGCGTCGAGGTGCTCCTCGTCCACCCCGGGGGGCCGCTGTGGGCCAGGCGGGACGCGGGTGCCTGGTCAATTCCCAAGGGCGAGTACGGCGACGGCGAGGAACCGCTGGCGGTGGCCATGCGGGAGTTCGAGGAGGAGACCGGCCAGCGGCCCCCCGAGGCCGGGCTGGTCGCGCTGGGCGAGGTCCGCCAGCGGGGCGGCAAGGTGGTCAGCGCCTGGGCCGCGCCTGGCGACCTCGACCCGGACGCCTTCACCAGCAACACCTTCAGCATGGAATGGCCGCCCCGGTCCGGTCGCCGGCAGGAGTTCCCCGAGGTCGACCGGGCCGGCTGGTTCGACCCTGCCACGGCCAGAGAGAAGCTGCTGGCCGCCCAGGCCGTCCTGGTCGACCGGCTGCTGGCCGCCCTCGGCGACGGCGACGCCGGCGGCTGAGCGGCTCAGTGCTGGTTGAGCCAGGAGGCCGGGCCCATGGCGATCCGGGTGCCGGGGCGCAGCCAGCGCAGCACGGCCACCAGGTCCTTGGGACGGAGCGAGACGCAGCCCGCGGTCGGGCCGCCGGTCTGCTGGTGCAGGAAGATGCCGCTGCCCTTCTTGTAGACGGGGCGCCGGTAGTTGAAGTCGATCACGGCCGCGTACCGGTAGGCGACCCGGCGGTTCTTCCACAGGCTCTCGCCCCTGGTGCAGGGGCGGGTGACCCAGCGGTTGTAGTCGGCCCTCGACCCCGACCAGCAGGAGTTGGGCTGGAGCCGGCGGTAGGAGAACCCGTGCATCCCCGGGTTGGGCTGACTACCGAAGCCGTAGACGAAGCCGAAGGTGCCGGCCGGGGTGGTCCCGTCGCCCTCGTGACGGTTGGCCGAGAACCCGCTGTAGCCGACCCGGCCCGGCATCGGCCCCCTGACCAGCCGCCACCGGTCCCCCGGCCGCGCCCGCTGGTAGGTCCGGACCGCCACCCGCGTGTCCCGCCACCCCCAGCTGTAGACCACGATCGCCCGGGTCGCCCCCCGCAGCCCGTCGATCCGCCCCGGCGTCGCCGGCATGGCCGCACTGGCCGGGCTGACCAGCGCCCCGACCGCGGTCAGGGCCAGAACAGTCGCGACCACGATGGCGGCCCTTCGCATGGTTCCCCCTACCGCTGGACGTCGGTTCCCTGCCTGATCGGCAACTTGGGTCCGGCGCCTGAGCGGAGCCGCGCGACCATGGGACTGTGGACAACCCGACACACTCACCCCGGCGATGGGCTACGCTCCCCCACCGGGGGACCCGGCACCGGACCGGGCGGGTGCGGCACGACACGGCGCTCGGCACGGGCAACGCATGGCGCGGCAGCGGGAGGATGGTATGGACGAGGTGACGGTCGGGCGTGCGGCGCTGGAGAGCACGCCACTGTTCGCCGGGCTGGAGCGTGGGCACCTCGACGATGTGCTGACGGTCGGGCGGCGGGTGTCGTACCAGCCCGGGCAGGCCATCGTGGAGCGGGGCGACCCGGGCGACGCCATGTACATCGTTCTCAGCGGGGCCGCCGAGGTTGACGTGGGCGGGCGCTTCCACCGGCTGGAGCGGGGGGCGTTCTTCGGCGAGATGGCCGTCCTGGCCGGCAAGCCGCGAGAGGCCACGGTCAAGGCGGTCGAGCCGCTGGAGGCGCTGCAGATCCCGGCCGGCGAGTTCCAGACGTTCCTGGCCGCCAACCCCGAGATCGCCGTCGGCATGCTCAAGAGCCTGGTCGAGCGCCTCCGCGAGGTGCAGGACCGGCTCGACACCTGGGTCGGGGGCGTCTGGTAGCGGTCACTTGGCGTCGGCGTAGCAGTCGACCACGGCCACGCTAAGGGGGAACCGGACGGCGGTGTCGCCGAAGACCAGGCGGCCGCTCTCGGCGGCGGCGTCCCGCACCTCGGCCGCCACCCGGTCGGCGTCGTCGCGGGGACAGTGGACCACCACCTCGTCGTGCTGGAAGAACACCAGATGGCCGGCCTGCCCGGCCAGGCGACGGCGGACC
>DATENJ010000177.1:0-5078 GCA_035275125.1 Actinomycetes bacterium
CCCTGACCCTGGCCCTGGCCGTCGCCGGCACCGCCGCCCTGGCGGCCGCAAGCGGACCACCCGAGGCGGCCGTGGCGGCGGCCGTGGTCGAACCACCGTTCGACGGGCCCACCCGGGACAACTTCGTCACCCTCACCTACCCCCACTTCGGGCAGCCCTCGGCGGGCCTGGTCGTGATCCAGGGGTGGATCCGGACCCCCAAGTCCGACCTCGGCCTGCCCATCTCCGACCAGTCGGGCTGCCAGGCCATCCGGCTCCTGCACGTCACCCGGGTCGCGGTCCGGTGCCTGCTCCACACCCGCGGTGGCACCACCAACGACGACGCCACCAGCCAGACGGTGAACTCGGCCGACGTCGGGAACCCGCTGGTCCTGCGGATCGCGTCGCCGGCGATCACCGCCAACGGGCCGACGCCGCAGTTCTGCCGCAGCTGGGTGGAGGTCCGCTGGGCGGCCCGCTGGGACGACGGCACCCTCACCTCCGGCAAGAGTCTGCAGCCGGAAGGGACCCTGGCCAACCCCAACTGCCCCTAGTGGTTGATCCGGCGGCGCACCTCGACCCACCCGACGGGGTCGAGGTGGTGGTGTCCGGCGACGCCTGGTCGCGGGGATCCCGCTGGCAGTGGAACTGGGCGACCTGGCCAGGGTTCCGGTTCCGGTGACCGCACCACTTCCTGTACCGCCGCGGCAGCCACGGCCTCACTCACCCAGGGCTGGGCTTTCTGGGCCCTCAATGAATCGGGCAACGTCAGCTCACGGTGGAGCTGGGGTGGGCCGTCCGGCTACATGGGGTGGGTGAGCGAGTAGGAGAAGCAGTTCGGACAGACATGTGGACCGTCGTCGTCGACCAGGTCGTACCAGCGACGACCCGGATGGCGGGGATCCTGCCAGAGCCGTCCGCATCGCTGGCAGGCCCACCGACCGGTCGGAGTGAGCTGACGACGGATAGCCGGGAAATCGTCGGTGCCAAGTTCGGACAGCTGCCCGATCGTGGCGTCCTGGTCGGCCAGCTGGGCGAGGAGGCGGCCCTGCTGAATACGGACTCTCGCGGTCGGCGGCAAGCAAGCGGCAACGATTCGGCCGACATAGGTAACCAGGTCCGGGCGGTCGGTGATGTGCCCGAGCCAGGGTTCGCCGTGGCGCAGCGCCAGCGCACCAGCGCCGGCGTCGGCCAGGCTGACGATGGCCTTGTCAGGCGGCCAGGCCTCGGCGGGCAGGCCGGGGAGCAGCTCGACCTGGTGGTTCTCGTGGTAGGGGGTGGCTGGTAGGAAGGCGGAGCGTCCGTTCCACAGGGTGGGCCGACGACCGGTCAGGAGCTGCAGGCCGATGGTGCCCCGGTCGAGCTGGCCGCGGTCCCAACCACCGGTCAGCCGGGCTCGGCAGGTTGCTGGACGATCCTGGGCGGCCAGCTTGTCGGTGACGACGTGGAAGCGGGGGGCGTCCTCCTTGACCACGTACCCGAGCTGGTGGCCGTCAGCATCGACACGGACCGCATTCGGGTCGTAGGGGTTGGCCGGCTCACGGACCAGCTCGGCCGTAATCAGCGGGCTGCACACCCCGAAGGCGGTCCGTCCACCGGCGACGGCTTCGAGCGCGTCCTGGTAGTGGCTCTCGCCAGCGGCGTTGACCGCCGGGCCGAGGTTGAGGGTGGGTAGCTGCAACCACGACACTGCCGTCGGCGCGGCCACCGCAGGTCCTGGTCGTCGCTTCGGTTGGCCCCATCCCATGTCTGCCCCCCGGACAGTTGGTTGTGCCGCGGCGAGCATTCAACCAGGAACCCTCGCCACGGGGCGCCCCCGGCGACTCTGGGATTGCCTTGGCCGACTTCGCCGAGCGCCTCGCTCAGGATCCCTGGGAGGTCCACCGCCACACTAAGTTGACGGCAGCGCTCGACCCTACGGTGCCTGGCCGACCCGTCCTTTGTCGCCCCCCGGCCCGCCAGCGGCGGGCGGGATCGGCCTTTCAGGGCAGATTGCTGCCGATTTGCTGCCCAGTCTGGTGATTCGCGGACGGTCTCCGGCGGAGAGGGCCGCTGACCTGGGGTGGAGCTGAGGGGATTTGAACCCCTGACCCCTTGCATGCCATCGATGCGCCGGGGGTTCGCGTCCCCGTGCAATACCTTTCGTGACCACATAACCGCCCACGTGAAAGGCAGTGCCGAGGGTCAGGGCGTGGGGCGGCGCGAGGTTGCGTGTAGGTGATCGGCGCCGGTGTCTCGGGTGGTCCGTCAACTCCGCTGGTCATCGGTCGATGGTTCCCGTGTGCTCGACGGCGACCCGCCGCATGAAGCGGTGGGTCGCGTCCGGAAGGGAACCGTTTATGGGAGTTGATCACGCAGCCGGCGCGTCCAGACCGGTGGATGCCCGGAGTCGTCTGCTGGTGCGGGTGGCCACCGTCGGCCTGGTGGCGGTGCTGACCGGTGTGATCGGTGGCGCGGTGTGGGCCGCGGCCGGCGTTGACGCGGCCGTCGAAGAGATCGAGCTCATCAGCAGGCAGGGCGACGCCTGGATCCGGGTGGACCGCGAGCTCAGCCGGGAGGAGTCGCTCGGCCAAGCCTATCTGGCCCAACCGTCAGGCGAGCTGCGGCGCAGCCTTCAAGAGACCAGCCAGTTGCTCACCGCCACCCTGGACTACCTGGTCGTCCAGGGTGAGCCGGATGACGCGTCCGCGGCCCGCGAGATCAAGGCGAGGCATGCCCAGGCCGGGCGTGACCTGGAGCGGATGCTGGCCGCGATGGACGCTGGCGACATCGCCCTCGCCAAGGCGATCCATGACCGGCCGGTCCACCCCGCCCATGCCACCTTGCAGTACAAGACCAGGGCATTCGCCGACCGCGAGCAGCACGAAGCGACCGAGAAGCTCGCCGAGCTACGGCGCCGTCAGCATGAGCTGCGGCTGGCCAGCTTCGCCGCGGCCGCAGTCGGGTTGTCCGCCCTCAGCGTGTTCCTGCTGCTGATCAACGGCTACCAGCGGCGGCTGGTCCTCCAGGCCCTGCACGACCCGCTCACCGGGCTGCCCAACCGGGAGCTGTTCGCCGACCGCGTCGGCCAGGCCATCCGGATCGCCGACCGCGAGCTACGCCTGGCGGCACTGCTGCTGTTGGACCTGGACCGGTTCAAGGAGGTCAACGACACCCTCGGCCACCACCATGGCGATCTGCTCCTCATCCAGGTCGGCCAGCGGCTCGCAGGGGCTCTGCGGGAATCCGACACCGTCGCCCGGCTCGGCGGCGACGAGTTCGCCGTCCTGCTCCCGGGCGCTACCGCCGAGGGAGCTGGCGGAGTGGCCGACAAGCCCACGTTGGATTCCTGGTCTACGACCCGACCGTCGACCAGCACAGCCCCGAGCGACTCGCCCTGCTCGGAGGGCTACGACGCGCCCTCGAAGACGACCAGCTGGTGCTGCACTACCAGCCCAAGGCCGACCTGGGCTCCGGCCAGATCCACAGCGTAGAGGCGCTGGTGCGCTGGCAGCACCCCGAGCACGGCCTGCTCGGCCCGGGCGACTTCATCCCGCTGGCCGAACGGACCGGGCTCATCCACCCCCTCACCCGCTGGGTGCTGGATCATGCCCTCGAGCAGGCCGCCCAATGGCAGCATGCCGGCCGGCACCTATCGGTCGCGGTCAACATCTCCACCCGCTGCCTGCTCGATCCCACCCTCCCCGATCAGGTCACCAGCCAGCTGGCGACCTGGCAGGTCCCACCGGACCGGTTGGTGTTGGAGATCACCGAGAGCGCGGTCATGGCCGACCCCAACCTTGCCCTGGAGGTCTTGGGTCGGCTGCATCGCTTGGGGGTGGGCCTGGCCGTGGACGACTTCGGCACCGGCTACTCCTCCATGGCCTACCTGAAGGAGCTCCCGGTGGACGAGCTGAAGATCGACCGCTCCTTTGTCAGCCAGATGGCCACCAGCCCCAGCGACGCGGTCATCGTGCGGTCCACCATCAACCTCGGTCACAACCTGGGCCTGCGGGTGGTCGCCGAAGGGGTCGAGACCCAGCACGCCTGGCAGCAGCTATCCGCGCTCGGCTGCGACATCGCCCAGGGCTACTACCTGGGCCGCCCCATGCCAGCCGCCGAGCTCGAACACCACACCACCTCACCATGGCGGCCCAAGCCGCGGCCGAGATCCAGGCCGACGCCCGACCATCGGCCTGATCCGCGAGCCCGCCATGGGTTAACCGCCGAGGGGCTCTGCCGATGAAGGAGGATATGCGGGTGAGCATGTGGCGGGTCTACGTCGCGACTGGATCGGTGGCGGTCGCGGGCTACTTCCTGCTCCCGGACAACTGGTGGCAGACGGGCGTCGGTGCAGCCATCGGGCTGGCCGGCGTGGCCGGCGTGCTCGCCGGGATCCGGCTGCATCGGCCACGACGTGCGCGGCTGTGGTGGATGCTGGCCGCAGGGCTGTGCTGCATCGTCGTCGGGGATCTGGTCTACGCCCTCTACGAGCGGGTGCTGGATGAGCCGGCCCCGTTCCCTTCACTGGCCGACGCGCTCTACCTCGCCGGTTGCCCGCTGATCGGCCTCAGCCTGGTGCTGCTGGTGCGCACGCGGACGGCCGGCCGGGACCGGGTGAGTTGGATCGACGCGACCATCGTGGCCAGCGGCTTCGGCCTGCTCTCCTGGGTCTTTCTGATGGCGCCGACGGCCACCAGCAACGACCTGACGTGGGCCGGCCGGCTCGTCGCCCTGGCCTATCCGACGTGGGATGTGCTGTTCCTGGCGTTGCTGGTGCGGCTGCTGGCCGGGCTGGGAGCGCGCATCCCGGCGCTGCGGCTGCTGGCCGGCGCCTGCGCCCTGTGGCTCATCTACGACACCGTCTATGCCCTGGTGATGCAGTACGGCAACTACGACCAGGGACTCCTCATGGACGTGCCCTGGCTGCTCGGATTCATCCTGTTCGGCGCCAGCGGACTGCACCCGTCCATGGCCGAGCTGACTCAGCCCGTCGCCCAGCCAAATACGCGGCTGACCCGCCGGCGGCTGGCCCTCCTCACCGCCGCCTCCCTGGTCGCTCCGGTCCTGCTGCTGTCCCAGACCGTGCTCGCCCGCAACCGGGTGGACGGCCTCGCCAT
>DATENJ010000178.1:0-2239 GCA_035275125.1 Actinomycetes bacterium
TGACGCGATCGCCTCAAGGCAGCCGCGGCCGCCGCAGGCGCAGGGCGGGCCGTCGGGCTCGACGACGACGTGCCCGACGTGGCCGGCGTTGCCGCTGAAGCCGTGGTAGAGGCGGCCGGCGAGGATGAGGCCGCCCCCGACCCCGGTGGAGACGGTGACGCCGAGCAGGTTGGCGGTTCCTGACCCGGCGCCCTTCCAGTGCTCGCCCACGGTCAGGCCGACCGCGTCGTTGTGGATCAGGACGCGGTCGCAGGCGAACTCGGTGGCCAGGCGCTTGCGGAGCGGGAAGCCGCGCCAGGCGGGCATGTTGAGCGGAGAGACCTCGCCCGACGGCCACACCATGGGACCGGCGGCGGCCACGCCGATGCCGTCAAGGTCGCCGGGGATGACGTCGGCACCCCGGAGGGCGGCGGCCGCGCAGGCCAGCAGCGCCTCGTAGAGCTGCTCGGGATCGGTGCCGGTCGGCGAGGGCACCCGGCCACGACCAAGGAGGCGACCGGTGTCGTCGACGACCCCGGCGGCCAGCTTGGTCCCGCCGACGTCAAGTGCCAGGACGGTGGCCATCCGCGGCCGCTACTTGATCTCCAGCAGCTTCTCGCGGACCGCGTACACCACCGCTTCCATCCGCGAGTGCAGGTGCAGCTTCTCGAGGATGTTGCGGATGTGGTTCTTGACGGTGTTCTCCGAGATGTAGAGCTCTTTGGCGATGTCGCGGTTGTTGTGGCCCTTGGCGACGAGCTTGAGGACCTCCATCTCGCGCTCGGTGAGCCGCGGGGTCGGGACCTGCTGCTTCTCGTCGGCCCGCTTGACCATGGTGGCGAACTCGTTGAGGAGCTTGGAGGCCATCGACGGCGAGATCAGCGACTGGCCCTGGGCGACCGAGCGGATCGCGTTGGCGACCTCCTCGATCGAGATCTCCTTGAGGAGGTAGCCGTTGGCGCCAGCCTTGATGGCGTCGTACAGGTCGGCTTCCTCGTCGGAGATCGTCAGCATCAGGATCTTGGCGTGGGGGATGAGGTCCTTGATGGTCTGGGTCGCCTCGATGCCGCTGCGCCGCGGCATGCGGACGTCCATCAGCACCACGTCGGGCATGAGCTCCTGGGCCTTCTCGATGGCCTCGGAGCCGTCGCCCGCCTCCCCCACGACCTCGACGTCGTCCTCCTGCTCGAGCACCATCTCGAGCCCACGGCGGAACAACGCGTGGTCGTCCACGATCAGCACGCGGATGGCATCACCTGCGCCCCGCGGTCGCGCCTGCCGGTCGTCGGCCACGCTCTCCCCTCTCACTCCCTGATCCCGCCGGGGGCGGCCGGCTGCGGCATGAGCCCCCGGACCCCCCTGGCTCGTTGCTGGCTGCTCACGGTTCCTGCTCGTCGGGCCCGGAGTCGCCGTCAGGGCGACGGTACACGACCCGGGCCTGGTCAGTCTTGTCGTTGTCCACAGGGCCGTCCTGGTCCGGCACGGCGGAGCGGGGCGCCCCCGGGACATCTCCGAGCTCGTCGACGGGCAGCGGAGGGATGGCCTTGACCCCTTCGGCGTGCTGGGTGCGGTCCACCCGGCGGCCCTTGAGCTTCTTCACCTGGCGTTCGAGACGGTCGACGACCTGGTCGACGGCGGCGGCGGGATCGGTGGCGTTCGCATGGGCCCGGACGAGACCGGCCTTGGTGGTCAGGGTGACCTCGACGCGGTGCGGGTCGGCCACGCGCGGGTTCCGCTCCTCCGAGAACTCGACGTCCATGGCGAGGATGCGGTCGTCGAACCGCTGGAGCTTGGCCAGCTTGTGCTCCGCTCGCGCGCGGACCTTCTCGGGCACGGTGGTGTTCTTCCCCTTCACCGTCACCTGCATGGGCAACTCCCAATCCGGTAGCCGGACATGATCGCCAACCGGCCATACCCCCCCATCGAGCCTTCCAACCCGAACGAGTCACATGGCTCTGTCTGCCTGATCACTCGGCACGCGGGCCATCCTCCTTCATCGCCCGCTGGTCGTATTGGCCGGATTCTACACATGAAAACGGGTCACAACCACACAATGCGACCTCCTTGAGCAGGGCAGATCGGTCAGGACGGGACAAGCGGGGGGGCGCGGAGGGGCGCCGAACAGCCCGTCGGGGTGCGGTGGGACGGTCAGCCAGGACCAGGACTGAGGGCGGAAGGGGATGCGGCGAGGACGGCGGCTTCAACCCGGCGGGCGCCCGCCGTGCGGAGGGTGGTGGCCGCGCTGGCGAGGGTGCCGCCG
>DATENJ010000179.1:0-3478 GCA_035275125.1 Actinomycetes bacterium
TCGGTCAGGGTCACGCCGGCGTCGGCCAGGGCGCCGCTCACCGTCCCGGCCCGCTCCGGCCCGGTCCGCAGCCGGAAGCTCCCGTCGGCCTCGGCGACGTTGCCGGCGCCGACCAGCCGCTCCAGGCACTCCCTGGCCAAAGCCGGCGGCTCGGCCCTGACCAGCAGCCCGGCCTGGCCGAGCAGGTCGTCGACGGTGCTCTCGGCCAGCAGTCGGCCGCCCGAGACGACCCCGACCCGGTCACACAGCTGCTGGACCTCGCCCAGCAGGTGCGAGGAGAGCAGCACGGTGTGGCCGCGCTCGCCCAGGTCGCGGAGCAGTGCCCGCATGTCCCGCATGCCCGCCGGGTCGAGGCCGTTGGTCGGCTCGTCCAGGATCAGCAGCTCCGGGTCCTTGAGCAGGGCGGCGGCGACCCCGAGCCGCTGCTTCATCCCCAGGGAGTAGGTGGTGTACCGGTCTGCGCCCCGGCCGTCCAGGTCGACCGTCTCCAGCACGCCCTCGACCCGCCGGTCGGGCACGCCGGCGTAGCGGGCGACCACCCGCAGGTTGTCGCGGCCCGAGAGGTAGGGGTAGAAGCGGGGCGCCTCGATCAGCACGCCCGTGCGGGCCAGGGCCCGCGGGCTCCCCGGCTGGTCGCCGTGGACGCTGGCCGACCCGGCGGTCGGCCTGACCAGCCCGGCCAGCATGCGCAGGGTTGTGGTCTTGCCGGCCCCGTTGGGGCCAAGGAACCCGTACACCTCCCCACGCCACACCGAGATGCTGACCCGGTCGACGGCCGTGACCGCGCCGTAGGTCTTGCTCAGCCCGTTGGTCTCCACCAGCTGCTCGCCCATCTTCGCCATCCTTGGTCCGGTTGCCGGATGTTCGGGCTCGATGGTCGCGCCTGGAGCCGGGAGCGTCGTCGGCCGGGAGAAGGCCGTGCCGCTGCGCCCAGGGGGGCAGGCGGGACCGGGCCGGCTACCGCGCCGGTGGTAGCGAGGCCGGGCTCAGGGCTTGCGCAGCCGCCAGATGCACTCGGCCGGCCAGCGCCGCGACCAGGCCAGGTCCTCGGCGTCCCGGTAGGTGCTGGTGGCGCCGGGGCCGGGCCGGGGCTCGATCAGGTCCTCGACCACCAGGCCGCAGTCGCGGAATAGCCGGATCCAGGTCCCGTAGGGCAGGTTGAACTCGACCGTCCCGTCAACGTCCTGCAGCCGGTACAGCCCGAAGTAGTCGTTGACCAGCCGCTCGCTGGCGTGCTCGGCGTCCGGCGGGAAGGCGATGTCGTAGATCGGGCTGAGGTGGGTGAAGGCGAGCAGGCCGCCGGGACGCAGGATCCGGGCCGCCTCGGGCACGGCCCGGTAGGGGTCGGCGAACAGGAACGCCCCGTAGTCGGCGAACACGATGTCGAAGCTGGCGTCGCGGAACGGGGTCCGCTCGGCGTCGGCCTGGACCAGGGGGACGGCGATCCCCGTCTCGGACCGCAGGCGCCGGGCATGCTCCAGCTGGCGCTCGGACAGGTCGAACCCGACCGGCCGGGCGCCGTTGCGGGCCAGGGCCGTCGACCACTGGGCGCCGCCGCAGCCGAACTCCAGCAGGTCCTTGCCGTCGACGTCGCCCAGCACGCCCAGCTCCGACTCGGGGATGTTCCAGGTGCCCCAGGAGAGGAGGCCGGTGAAGGCCTGGTCCCGGATCTGGGGGGCGTTGCGCCGCTGGTAGTCGTCGGCGTCCTCGTTCCACAGCCGCCGGTTCACCCGGACGTGGGCGCCCTCGGTCATCGGCCGGGCCCCGGTCAGGGGGTCGAGGTGCCGGCGCCGACCCCGCCGCGGGTGTTGGCCGGGGAGCGCAGGACGGCCGAGGCGCGGGCCAGGGCGTGCTGGACCAGCTCGATCAGGGTCGTCTTGGCCGACTCGCGGACCCGGGCGTCGCAGGCAACGATCGGGGTGTCGGGACCGATGACCAGGGCCTCGCGGACGTCGTCGACCGCGTGGGCCAGGACGCCGTCGAAGCAGTTGATGGCGACCACGAACGGCAGCTCGCGCTGCTCGAAGTAGTCGACAGCGGCGAAGCAGGCGTCCAGCCGCCTGGTGTCGACCAGGACCACGGCGCCGATGGCGCCACGGCACAGGTCGTCCCACATGAACCAGAACCGGTCCTGACCGGGGGTGCCGAACAGGTACAGGATCAGGTCGCTGTCCAGGGTGATACGGCCGAAGTCCATGGCGACGGTCGTGGTCGTCTTGCCCTGGATGTGGCTGGTGTCGTCGACGCCGAGGCTGGCCGTGGTCATGGCGGCCTCGGTCGTCAGCGGGATGATCTCGGAGACCGCGCCGACGAAGGTCGTCTTGCCGACACCGAAGCCGCCGGCGATGACGATCTTTACCGGGGTCGGCGCTCTCGACTCCCCAGTGGGGGAGCCCGATCTATATTGTCCGGAGTCCATAGAGCACCCTCTCGAGAAGCGCAAGGTCTGGGCGGTCGCCGACACTGGCGGGCCGGTGCACGGTGACCAGCCCCTCCTCGGCCATGTCGCCGACGAGCACGCGGACGACGCCGAGGGGCAGGTCAAGCCGTGCGGAGATCTCCGCGATGGAGAGAATGTCCCTGCAGAGCAGGGCGATCGACCGCCGTTCGAGGCTCAGGGTCAACGAGGTCTCACCCAGGGAGGTGGTGGAGACCAGCGTCTCCAGCTCGAGGTCGTCGTCCGCCGGGCGGGTTCGCCCGCCAGTCATCGCATAGGGTCGGACCAGCCGACCCGGCTCCTGCCGGCTGTCCTGCCGATCCTCGGTACTCATCGGTGGTTCCCCCAGCCCCAGCCCTGCTCATCGTGGCAGCGCCGCTTGCAGCTCGGCCCGGAGGGCGGGCGTGAGCACATCCCCCGTCCGGGCAACCAGCAGCGCCATCTCGTAGCCGACCAGGCCAATATCACAGGATGGCGAGGCTAGCACGGCCAGGCAGGAGCCATCGCTGACCGACATCACGAACAGGAAGCCCTTCTCCATCTCCACGATCGTCTGGTTCACCGCACCCGCGTCAAAACAGCGGGCGGCGCCCTGGGTCAGGCTGGCCAGACCGGAGGCGACGGCGGCGAGCTGGTCGGCTCTGGCCCGGTCCAGGCGCTCGGAGACGGCCATCAGAAGCCCGTCGGCCGAGACTACGATCGCGTGCGCCACCCCTGGAACGCTCCTGGCGAAGTTGGAGACGAGCCAGTTGAGGTTCTGCGCTTCCCTACTGAGTTGCGTCATCGTCGTCGCTCCTCGAGGACGAGTGGGCGTCGCCGACTCTGTCGGCATCTTCGCCTGCTGCCATCCGGCCGCGCTCGAGGCCCGAGCGGTAGCTCGACAGCATGCTCCGGACCTCCTCCGGGGACCTGGCCGCGGAAGAGGGGGGCTGGGAGCTGCCCGCCGGCTCCGGGCTCGCGGCGGTCGCCGACGTGCGCGCGGCGACCATCCCTGGGGCCAGGTTCGCCCGCGGGACCCTGCGGGGAAGGCCGGCCTTGGTC
>DATENJ010000180.1:0-2532 GCA_035275125.1 Actinomycetes bacterium
TGGCGATGGCGACCACGGCCGCGACCGCGGTGGCGGCCAGGCCGCAGGCTAGCCGGGTGCGAGCCCGGCGCGGCGCCGGCATGCCTCCACCTCCAGGAGCACCTGCTCCAGGTGCAGCGCGTCGGGCCACTCGACCACGGCCGCGCCCAGGCGCTGGTAGCGGTGGCGCAGCGTCTCCCGCTCGAGGGCCCACAGCCGCCGGGCCAGCTCGCCCCACTCGCCGCCGGCCGCCCCGGCGTTGGCCAGCGGGGAGATGTCGACAACGGCCAGGTCGTAACCCCTGGCCAGCAGGTCGAACAGGGCCGCGACCCCGCGCTCGTCGACCAGCGGGGTCAGGGCGACGATCAGGGCCTTGGCCGGCAGGGTCCGCGGCGGCAGGTGCCGGATCCCCTTCCAGGCCGCGGTGGCGAACACCTGGGTCTCCATCAAGGTGTCGAGCAGCCGGTACAGGGCGGCCTGGCCGCTGCCGGGCTGGAGCCACTGCACGAACCCGCCGAAGCTGACCAGGCCGACCCGGTCGCGCTGGCGCAGGTAGGCCGCGGCCAGCGAGGCCGCCGCCCCCACGGTCCGGTCGAGGGTGCTGCCGCTGGGCCCGCGGACGTCCAGGAAGCTGTCGAGGAACAGGACCACGTCGGTGGCCCGCTCGGGGTGGCGCTGGTTGACCATGAGGCCGCCCCGGCGGGCGGTGGCCCGCCAGTTGATCGATCGGGGCCGGTCGCCGGGCAGGAAGGGCCGGAGGTCGGCGAACTCGATGCCGTCGCCGCGCTGGCGGGCGACGTGGCTGCCGGTGGGCAGCTGGGTCTCGCTCGGCGTGACCAGGGCCCGGAGGGCGTCGGGGACGGGGAAGACCTTGAGGGAGGCGTGCCGGTCCAGGTGCCGTTCCCAGGTGAACAGCCGGAACCGGTCATGGGCCCGCAGGTGGACGTCGCCGAGCCAGTAGGCGCCCCAGCGGCGGCAGGTGAGGGCGACCGGCAGGGCCCGCTCCTCCCCGGCGGCCAGGGTCACGGCGGTGGCCCAGGCCCGGGGGGCGCCGTCGGGGCCCTCCATGCCCGGGGGGACGACCAGCAGCACCTCCAGCCGCTCGACCCGGGTGCCGGCCTTCAGGGCCACGGTCACGGTGACCTGGTCGCCGACCAGGGCCCGTTCCCGGTCGACGGTGACCTCGGCGTCCAGCTCGGGGTCGCGTGCCCCGGTCAGGCCGGCCACCACCAGCACGGCCAGCGGGGCGGCCACGGCGACCAGCTCGGGCCGGCCGAGGGCCAGCCCGCCCAGCAGGGCCAGGGCGGCCACCCCGACGTAGGCGGCGATCTTGGCGCTCGGCCGCCGGGTCATGGGCTGCCCGTCAGCCGCTCTGGCCGGACCGCAGCGGGGCCGGCTCGGCCTCCGGCGGCGGGGTCGGGACCTGCTCGAGCAGCTCGGCGACCACGTCCTCGGTCCGGACCCGGCGCACCCACAGCTCGGGCCGCAGGATCAGCCGGTGGGCCAGGGTGGGGACGGCGACCGCCTTGACGTCCTCGGGGGTGACGAAGTCGCGGCCGGCCAGGGCGGCCTTGGCCCTGGCCACCTTGAGCAGGGCCAGGCTGCCCCGGGGGCTGGAGCCGACCTGGACCCGGGGGCTGGCCCGGGTCGCCGAGACCAGCTCGACGATGTAGCGGCCGACACTGGAGGCCACGTGCACCTGCTCGATCGCCCGCTGCATGGCCAGCACGTCGGCCGGGGTGGCCACCTGGGCCAGCTCGACCTCGTCGGTGGCCCGCTCCAGGCGGCGCTCCAGCATCCCCCACTCGTCCTCGGCCGACGGGTAGCCGACCGACAGCCGCAGCAGGAACCGGTCGAGCTGGGCCTCGGGCAGCGGGTAGGTGCCCTCGAACTCGATCGGGTTCTGGGTCGCAACGACCAGGAACGGCCGCTCAAGGAGGCGGGTCACGCCGTCGGTCGTCACCTGCCGCTCCTGCATCGCCTCCAGCAGGGCGGCCTGGGTCTTGGGCGGTGAGCGGTTGATCTCGTCGCCCAGCAGCAGGTTGGTGAACACCGGGCCGGGCCGGAACTCGAAGTCGCCGAGGCGCTGGCTGTAGATCGAGGAGCCGGTGACGTCCGAGGGCATCAGGTCGGGGGTGAACTGGACCCTGGCGAACCGGAGCGAGGTCGCCTGGGCGAAGGACCGGGCGATCAGGGTCTTGGCCAGCCCGGGGTAGTCGTCCAGGAGCACGTGCCCGTCGGCCAGCAGCCCGAGCAGGACCAGCTCGAGCGCGCCGCGCTTGCCGACAACGGCCCGCTCGACCTCGTCAAGGACGCGGCCGGCGAGCCGGCGCAGCTCGTCAAGCGGCTCGGTCATGGCCGTCCCTCCTCTTGCGCCCGGTCGGCGGCGCCGATCCGCTCCAGGTTGGCGATCAGCCCGGCCAGGGCTTCGGGGGGCAGGCCGGCCGCCTCCCGGTCGGGCAGGTCGCGCTGGTCGCGGGCGAGCAGCGCCCACCCAGGCTCGCCGATGGCGGCCCGGGCGGCGTCGGGGTCGCGGTCCAGGTCGACGGCCAG
>DATENJ010000181.1:0-2019 GCA_035275125.1 Actinomycetes bacterium
CTCGGCCAGCAGCAGCACCCGGGTCCCCGGCTCGGCCTGGCCGATCAGGCGGACCAGCTCGGCGACGGCCGGCCCGGGCATCTCGGTGTCGACCACCAGCACGTCGGGGTGGTGGGTCCGGACAGCCTGGAGGGTCGAGGCGCCGTCGCCGGCCAGGGCGACGATCTCCAGGTCGTCCTCGGCCGACAGGACCATGCCGAGGCCCTCGACGAAGGCGTCATGGTCGTCGGCCAGCACGACCCGGACCGGTCGCCGCATTGCCGCTTCCCCCCCGAGAGCCGCCGGTCAGGTACTGACGGCGATGTCCAGTGGATCAGGCTCGGCGTCCGGCCGCAGCGGCAGGCGCAGCCCGACCAGCGTGCCGCCGCCCTCTCGTGGCGCCACCCAGGAGCGGCCTCCGGCCTCGTCCAGGAACCGGCGGACCACGAACAGCCCGATGCCGTGGCCGCTGGGGACCTCGCCTCCGTGGCCGCGGTCGGCCACCACCACCTCGACCTGGCCGGCCGCCGGGTCGGCCCGGACGTCGACCTCGACCCCGTCAGGCCCGCCGTGGGCGGCCGCGTTGTCGATCAGGTTCTCGATCGCCTGGCGCAGCATCGTCGGGCTGGCCTCGACCTCGGCCTGGACGCCGGCCTGGACCCTGACGGTCGCCCCGCGGGCCACCGCGACCGTCCTGGCCGCCGCCTGCACTGTCACGGCCACGTCGGGCGTGGCCGCAGCCGGCGCGGGCTCGGAACCGGCCTCGGCCTGGCGGTCGCGGCGGTCGCCCAGCACCTCGACGGCCAGCTCGTCCAGGTCGGCCACCTCGGCCAGGAGCAGGTCGAGCATGGGCGTGAGGTCGAGGCCCTGGTCGCGGAGCATGGCGATCGCCTCGCCGGCGACGCGGACCGCCGCCATCCGTCGGCGCAGCTCGTGCGCCAGCATGGCAACGTCATCCGGCGTAGCCTGCGCGCATCCCGGCCGACACGCTGAAGCCACTGAAGTAGTCCCCCTATCGCTACTTGTGGGCCTCAACGTACTGCTCCGGGGGACACGGTGCCCATCTGAAGAAGTGACTAATGATGGTACGGCTGCGTGAAAATCCCCCCAAACAGTGGAGCCTTGGACCGCAAATTCCCCCCGAGTCCGCTGATACGCCGCGAACGGCCCTCCAGGTATCGGGAACTGGCGTCGACTGTCGTACTACGACTTACGGCGGCTGAGGTAGGGCCGGGGCGTGCGGATCGGCCAGAGTAGGCAGCCGGAAGGCTCGCGAGAGCTCGCTCGGAAGACAGGACGGTCATGGCAAGAGTGCTGCTGGCGGATTCGCAGCCGCTGTTCAACGAGGCGCTGGAGGCGTTGTTCTCACGCGACGACGTCCACAACGTGATCGGCCGCTGCTCCTCGGCCGACGACGCCTTCACCCATGTCTCCGGCCTCCGCCCCGATCTGGTGCTGGTGGACGCCGCCCTTGGCCTCGAAGGCTCGCCCAACCTGGTCACCCGGATGCTCGAGGCCTGCCCCGAGACGCGGGTGATCGTGCTCGGCGACGACCACGACGCCGACCTGCTGCTGGCCGCGATCCGCGCCGGCGCCGCCGGGGTCGTCGGCAAGACCTACGGCGCCAGCACGGTGCTGCGGGTCGCCGGGGCGGTCATGGAGGGCGAGGGCGCGGTGCCCCGGGGCATGCTCCTCGAGCTGGCCCGCCGCATGGTCTCGCGGGACCGGGCGCCCGACTCGCCGCTGTCGCGCCTCTCCCCTCGCGAGCGCCAGGTGCTCGCCCTGCTCAGCCGCGGCTGGGACAACGCTCGGATCGGGCGCGACCTGTTCATCAGCCAGCACACCGTCCGGACCCACATCCAGAACATCCTCGAGAAGCTCGGCATGCACTCCAAGCTCGAGGCCGCCACCTTCGCCATGCAGCGCTCGATGGAGCTCGAGCTGGCCCCCGGCGGTCCGGGCAACTGACCGGTAGCGACCAGACGAACCAGAAGGAGCAGCAACTGTGACGATCAGCGAGCAGACGTTGACCGGACCGCG
>DATENJ010000182.1:0-2377 GCA_035275125.1 Actinomycetes bacterium
AGCGGCCCGAAGCCGTGCTTGACGGCGATCCCGGTGATCTGGGCGTAGCGGGACAGGCGGCGGCTGGAGCGGCGGACCGCTCGCAGGGGGTGGGGGACCGAGACCAGCCCCCGCTGGGCCCTGGCCAGGGCGCCCGGCTTGGCCAGCAGCTCGGTCCAGACCGAGGCCGACATGGTGAACACGGCCGCGAACACCCACAGGTTGCGGGTGAACCCGGGCGCGCCGGTGTCCCCCTCGGCGATGGCCAGCGAAAGGGCCAGCGCGGCCAGCCACCCGGCGGCGCCGGCCACCAGCGTGGCCGCCCAGGACCGCGACACCCCCAGCAGCCGGCCGGCGAGCCAGGCGATGGCCAGGATCACCGGAAGCGACAGCACCAGGTTCCAGCCGAGCACGGCGTCCATCTGCCCCCCTCATCACCGGCCGGGCCGGCGCTGGGCCCGGGCGCTGGGCTGCAGTATGAGCCAGCCCGGCCGCGGCGCCCAGCGGCGTCAGCCGGCCGAACGGCTCAAAGGCCGGAGGTGGAGCGGGGGTAGGCGACCTCGGGGTCGGTGGCCACGTTGACCAGGTAGGGGACGCCGGCGGCGAAGGCGCGGTGCAGGGCCGGGGCCAGCTCGGACGGGGCGGTGACCAGCTCGCCGGCGGCGCCGAGGGCCTCGGCGACCTGGTCGTAGCGGCACTGGGGCTGGAGGTCGGCGGCGACGTCGTAGCCGTAGAGCATCCGCATGGGGTGCTTCTCGAGGCCCCAGATGCCGTTGTTGCCGCAGACGATCACCACCGGCAGGTCGTGGCGGACCAGGGTGTCCACGTCCATCAGGGAGAACCCGGCCGCGCCGTCGCCCAGCAGGAGCACGACCTGGGCCGAGGGGCGGGCCAGGCGGGCGGCGATGGCGTAGCCGAGGCCGGTCCCCAGGCAGCCGTAGGGCCCCGGGTCGAGCCAGTTGCCCGGCCGGGCCGGCTCCACGAACCGGCCGGCGAACGAGACGAAGTCGCCGCCGTCGCCGATCACGACCGCGTCGTCGGCCAGCACCCGCAGCAGCTCGCCGTAGACCCGGGCCGGGTGGATCGGGTCGGCCGGGCTGTCCAACAGCTCGCGGTCGCCCTCGACCGCGGCCAGGGCCCGGTCGCGGAGCCGATCGCGCCACGGCCCGGTGTCCGGACGGCGGCCGGGCAGGCCGGTGACGGCCTCGGTCAGGGCGTCGAGCGTCAGGCCGAGGTCGCTGGCCACGCTCCCGGCCAGCTCCAGGTGGCCGGCCACCTGCCCGGGGGCGTCGGCCAGGTGCACGACCTTGGCCGGGGGGCCACCGTCGCGGCCGCCGAAGCTGCCGTAGCCGAGCCGGAAGTCGAGTGGGGCCCCGGCCACCACCACCAGGTCGGCCGACCCGAAGGCGAGCGACCGGGCCCGGGTGACCAGCAGCCCGTCGCCGCCGGGAGCCAGGATGCCCCGCCCCTGCCCGTTGGCCACCACCGGAAGGGCGAGGGTCTCGGCACAGCGCCGGGCCGCGTCCTCGGCCCGGCCGCCCCAGACGTCCGACCCGAGGACCAGCACCGGCCGGCGGGCGTCCTTGACGAGCCGGGCCACGGCGGCGACCGCGTCCGGGTCGGGCTGGCGCACGGGCGGCGGGGGGGGGTCGGGCAGCTCGGCGGTGGCCTGGGAGTACACCGCCTCGAGGGCCAGGTCGAGGAACACCGGCCCCCGGTGGGACTCGGCGGCCAGCCGCAGCGCCCGGTCGACCTCGCCGGGGATCGCGGCCACCTCGCCGACGGTGCCGGCGTGCTTGGTCAGGGTCGCGACCAGCGGAGGATGGTCGAGCTCCTGGAGGCTGCCAGCCCCCCACCTCCCGGTCGGGGCCCGCCCTCCCAGCACCAGCACCGGCGACCCGTTGAAATGGGCGGTGGCGATCGCGCTGACCCCGTTGGTCACCCCGGGCCCGGCCGTCAGGACGGCCAGCCCTGGCCGCCGCAGCAGCTTGGCCGTGCCCTCGGCGGCGAACACCGCCGTCTGCTCGTGCCGCACGTCGACCAGCCGCAGCGGCGGGTCGGCCTTGACCGCCCCGTCGTACAGCGGGAACACGTGGCCCCCGGAAAGGGTGAACAGCTCCTCCACCCCGTGCCGCCGGGCCACGGCGACCGCCAGCGCCCCTCCGTGCCCCTCGAGCTTGGTCCCGCCCATCATCGTCACCTCCACGCCAGACCGGCCGCCCGATGCTACCGGCCCGGGATCGCCCGGATCCCGCCCATCTGGCCGAACCTGCCGGCTGGGCACCTCCGGGTCGCCTCTGGCACCCTGCTGGCCGTGATCCGACTGATCGTCCTCCTGACGGCCACCCTGGCCGCGCCGCCGGCCGCCACCGTCCCGGCCCCGGCGCCGCCGGCCCCT
>DATENJ010000183.1:0-8955 GCA_035275125.1 Actinomycetes bacterium
GGCCGGATGCAGATGGACGGCGAGGTCGCCGGGAACGTCCTCGGCTCCACCGGCGACTACACCAAGGGAGGCTCGGTCAGGGGCACCGAGAAGGTCAACGTCCGGCAGCCCGAGCCGGCCCGGGAGCCAACGCTGGCGGACCGCGCGGTCGACGTCCTGCGGCGGTACGTGAGCGTGCTCGTCATCGGTGTGCTGCTGCTGTGGCTGCTGCCCCGGGTGCTCCGCGGCGCCGCCGACGCGGCGCGGAGGCGTTCGCTGCTCAGCTTCGGGGTCGGCATCCTGGGGTTCCTCGCCGTCATCGTGCTGCTGGTGCTGGTGATCCTGGTCACCGTGCTGGTCGCGATCGTGCTGGGACTGCTTGGGCTCGGGTCCCTGGCAGGGGTGACGGTGTTCGGCGGGGTCCTGGTCGCGGCGGTCGTCGTCTTCCTGTTCGTCCTCGCGGTGGTCTTCGCCGCGCCGGCGACCGTTGGCCTGGCGCTCGGGCGGCTGGTGTTCCGGGGCGAGGGCGGCTCGTTCGCCGGCTGGCTGGGCGCGCTGGCGCTGGGGGTGCCGGTGGTGGTGCTGCTCGCGGCCATCCCGGTGGTGGGAGGCTGGTTGGAGGCCCTGGTGGTGCTGCTGGGGCTGGGCGCCCTGCTGCTGACGGCGCGTCCCGGCCGCACTCTCACCCCGAACGGGTGATGTGCCGGCTTGTCGCTCCGTCCACCATCAGCTGAATCGGCCTGGTGTGTCCGGGTCTGGCGAACCGAGGAGGGGGTTCTCATGACAGGTGTCGACTTCGACGACGTCCCCAACTGGCGCGGGCGCGACGTGATCGACGAGAAGCGCTACGCGGTCGGGATCATCACCGATCTCTATTTCGACGACGTGACCGGCCGCCCGGAGTGGGCCGCGGTCAAGTCCGGGCTGTTCAGTCACCGGGTGACGTTCGTGCCACTGTCCCAGGCGGTGTTGCACGGCATGAACGTGCAGGTCCCCTATGCCAAGGATCACATCCACGAGGCGCCGAACATCGAGCCCGACGGGCAGTTGAGCGCGGAAGAGGAAGCCCGCCTGTACCAGCACTACGGGCTCGAGTACGACACCGGCGGCACGTCCGGAGCCGACAGCGAGTTCCTGGCGAGCAACCGCCTGCGCCGGCACGAAGCCACCGAGTAGGCCGACCAACTCGAAAAGTCAAGACTGGTCGCAAATAGCCGGCCATGGCACCTTACGCCCTCTGAGGGAATCGTTACCTTCGTCCGGGGGTGGAGGGTCATTGAGCACGCATGCTGTTCATGGAGAGTCCCGCCAGGAGTGGGCACCGGGGCGGGTCGACCCGGCCGCAGCTGAGGAGTTCCTGGCCCTCTACCAGGCGGAGAACCCGTCCGCGGCACCGATTGGCCCGCGGGTTGCCGAGGTACGCGCCCAGATCGAGCGGTACGGCACCTACGCCCACACGACCAGCGAGTTGACCTTCGGCGCCCGGGTTGCCTGGCGCAACAGCAGCCGCTGCATCGGCCGGCTCTACTGGCGCAGCCTGCGGGTGCGGGACCGCCGCCACGTCACCACCGCCGCCCAGGTCGCGGCCGAGGCGTTCGCGCACCTCTGGGAGGCGACCAACGGCGGACGGGTCCGACCGACGCTCACCGTGTTCGCTCCGACCACGCCGGAGCGGCCCGGCCCGCGGATCTGGAACGAGCAGCTGATCCGGTACGCCGGCTACCGCCAGTCGAACGGGATGGTCATCGGGGACCCGCGCTACGCCGACTTCACCGGCGCGGTCCGCAACCTCGGCTGGCCCGGCGGGCCCGGCACGCCGTTCGATGTGCTGCCGCTGGTCGTGCAGGTCCCCGGGGAGCGCCCAAGGCTGTTCGACGTCCCCAGGGACGTCGTGCTCGAGGTGCCGCTCAGCCACCCCCGCTATCCGTGGTTCGCTGAGCTGGGGCTACGCTGGCACGCCGTGCCCGCCATCTCCAACATGTGCCTGGAGATCGGCGGCATCTGCTACCCGGCCGCGCCCTTCAACGGCTGGTACATGGGCACCGAGATCGGCGCCCGCAACCTGGCCGACCTCCACCGCTATGACGTGGTCCCGGTGGTCGCCCGGCAGCTGGGGCTCGACACCACGACGGAGCGGTCGTTGTGGCGCGACCAGGTGCTGGTCGAGGTCAACATCGCCGTGCTGCACTCGTTCGACGCCGCCGGGGTCACCATCGCCGACCACCACACCGAGTCCCGCCGTTTCCTGACCCACCTGGCCAGGGAGCAACGTGCCGGGCGGATCACCCCCGCCGACTGGTCGTGGATCGTGCCACCCATCTCGGGCGCCGCCACCCCGGTGTTCCACCGCTACTACGACAACGCCGACCTGCGGCCGAACTACGTCCACCATCCGCAGGCCGTTGATCCTCCGCAGGCCGGGACCCACATCCCCACGGGCTGCCCGCTCCCGGCGAGCTGACCGGACGGCGGTGTCAGTCGGTGTCGCGCTGGAGGTCGGCCACGCCGTCATGGCCGTAGAAGCGCAGGGACGAATAGCTGTAGTCGGCCAGCAGCGCGACCAGCTGGTCGGCTCGGTCCCGGGTCGGGGCGACCAGCCAGAGGGCGGCCCCGCCGGTCCGGGCGTTGGCCAGGAAGCGTTGCTTGGCGTCGGGGTCGGCGACCAGGGCGGCCACGGCCCTGGCGACGACGGAGCGTTCCTCCCGCAGCCGGGCCACGTTCGCCAGGATCTCCTCGGACCCGTACAGCCGGACCTCCTCCTGCGGCACCTCCCGCCCGACCAGGCCGCGTTGCGCGCGCTGGGCCTCATCCGGGTCCGGGAACAGCACCACGAGATAGCCGGTGGCCGTCAGGTACCAGGGACGCAGGGTCCCTTCAGCCGGTTGCTCCAGCGGCCAGTCGTGTGGTCCGGTCACCGCGATCCCCCCAAGCCCAACAGGAGCCGATCCGCTCGGAGCACCTGTATCACACTGAGCAGACGTGGAGGAGGTCCGAGTGCGCGACGTGAGTGTTTTTGTGGCGGTCGCGGCCCTGGTGGTGGTGACGCCCGGGGTCGACATGGCGCTGGTCAGCAAGAACGCCCTCCTGCACGGCCGGCGGGTGGCGTTGCTGACGGCGCTCGGGATCAACGCCGGGATCGGCGTGTGGACCGCGGCGGCGGCACTGGGGGTCGCGGCGCTCATCCGGGCCTCGGCGACGGCGTTCACCGTGCTGAAGCTGGCGGGGGCGGCCTATCTCGTCTACCTGGGGCTCCAGACCATCTGGCTGTCGCGTCGCGGACAGCGCCTCGAGGGCGGTGCGCATGACCCGGGGGCACGGCGGCTCGGTCCGCCGTCCGGCTTCCGCCAGGGGCTGCTGAGCAACCTGGCCAATCCGAAGATCGCGGTGTTCTTCACCAGCTTCATCCCGCAGTTCGTCTCGCCAGGCCAGTCGGTCGTGCTGAACTCGCTGGCCCTCGGGGCGATCTTCAACCTCCTGGGGGTGGTCTGGCTGGTGGTCTTCGCGCTGTTGGTCAGCCGGGCCGGCGGGCTGCTGCGCCGCCCGAAGGTGAAGGCCACGCTGGACCGCCTCACCGGCCTGGTGCTGGTGGGGCTGGGGGTTCGCCTGGCGACCGAGCGGCCGTAGCAAGGCGGTGGATGGCCACCGTCGCCGGTTCCCCGGGCAGGCGCCGGCATCGCCAGCCGGCCTCGGCCAGGCCGGCCAGGAAGGTGTCCAGCATCTCGCGGCCCGGGTCGGCCAGCCACACCTCGCCGCGGTTGTCGACCAGCCGTGGCAGCAGGCCAAGCAGCACCGGGACGTTGCGCGGCTCGTAGAGCACGTCGGCGGCGAGCACCAGGTCCCAGGGCGCCCCGGCGAGCAGCGGCCCCGGCTCCTCGAAGGCGCAGACGGCGACCTGGAGCGTCACGCCGTTGTGGGCGGCGTTGGCGGCCGCGAACGCGGTCGCCTCCGGCGAACGGTCCACGGCCAGGACCCTGGCCCCGGCCAGGGCGGCGGTGACCGCGACCAGGCCGAGGCCGCAGCCCAGCTCGAGCACGTGGCGACCGGCCAGCGGGCGGGTCTCGAGGGCCCGGGCCAGGGCGACGCCACTGGGCCACAGCTCGGCCCAGAACGGGAGGCGGTCGTCGCCGGGGTCCTCCTCGGCGAGGACGTCGTCGAGGACGGCGTCGGCGTCGCGCGGGCGGAGCACGCGCACCGCCCGCCCCGCCAGCACGAACGTCTCCTCGACCAGGTCCGACGCCGCTCCCGGCGGCAACCCGGCGGCGGTCATGTCAGCTCCTTCGGGGCTTGAGGACAACAGCCTGCACGCTCACCCGGCCCGGGAGCGAGTGGAATACCAGCGGCCGGACAGGCGTTGGGACAAGGCCATTACTGTTGCCGAAGGGAGAACATGGCTCTCTGTGTCACCTGCGGGAACGAGCTGCATCCCGAGCGAGCCGAGAAGTACGACTACTGCACCAGGCGCGAGTGCCGCGAGCAGAACGCCAAGCCGTTGACGGTCGTCACCGTGGGGGTGAACAAGGCGGCCGACCAGTACCTGATCCTGAACGACCGGACCAAGGACGACCTGGCCGCCGGCAAGTACCAGGACCAGCGCAAATCCGCCTCGGTGGCCGGCCAGCGGTCCGGGCCCAAGCGGATCCCGGCCCCACCGGCCGCCGCCAAGCCCGTTCGCCGGGTCGGCGTCCCGCCCCCGCCCCGACCCCGGCCGTCGTGGACCAGGTCGCAGCAGGACCTTGCGGTCATCTACAACGCCAGAGGAATGTCGCCCGAGGAGATCGCCAAGCAGCTCGGCTTGAGCAGATCGACGGTCACCCAGATGATCCTTGCCGCCAAGAGCCCGGCCAAGCCATGACGAGCCGGCGCTGACCGCCGGACGAGGAGCGCAGATGACCACTCCGCCGCACACCCCGCCGATGGCCGCCAGCAACGAGGCCGAACCGGACCAGCTGACGGTCGCCCGGGCCGAGGGCGACGCCTACGCCCGAGCCCTTGAGGCCATGGACGAGGAGTCGGGGGCGGTCACCCAGCGGGCCGGGGACTACCTGGTCGCCTTCGTCCAGGAGAACGCCGAGGGCATGTACGAGCTCGAGGGTGGCCGGCTGGTCTGGCGGGAGGCGCCCGAGGAGGCCAACGCCCACCTGGAGATCGCCGTGGCCGACGCCGCCGACGGCCGCTTCGTTCCCGCCCTCGACATCACCCTGACCCTGCTCGAGGGGGACCGCGAGGTGTTCACCACCACCATGCCCTTCCTGTGGCATCCCTACCTGTACCACTACGGGACCAACGCCCGCGTCCCGGGGGACGGCCCCTACACGGTGCGGGTGCGGATCGCCCCGCCGGCCTGGATGCGCCACGACCCGGTCAACGGCAGGCGCTACGAGCAGCCGGTCGACGTGGTGTTCGAGGACCGGCCGTTCAACCCGGGCCGCAAGCCCAGTCCGGACGCCCAGCCCCGGGGCGCCGACTCCCCCTACGCCGGCTGATCCCGGGGCGGGCGGCTACCTGGGTGGTCAGGCTCGCGGCTGGGTGATGTTGACCATCCACGGGGTCCCGAACCGGTCGACGCACATGCCGAACTCGTCGCCCCACATCTGCTTCTCCAGCGGCAGCGTCACGTTGCCGCCGTCCGACAGCTTCTCCCAGTAGCCGCGCAGCTCGTCGCTGTCGTCGCCGCTCAGGCTGATGGTGATGTTGTCGCCGACGGTGCCGACGCCCCGCTCCGAGGGGGCGTCGGACGCCATGAGGGTGAACCCCCGGTCGGTCTCCAGCTGGCTGTGCATGATCTTGTCGGTGTCCCGGGAGTCCTGGGTCCCGAACTCACCGAAGGTGCTCACGGTAAGCTCGCCGCCGAAGACGTCCTTGTAGAACTCCATCGCCTGCCGCGCGGAGCCGTCGAAGCCGATGTACGGGTTGAGTGTCGAAGCCATCGCCCCTCCTTGGTGGTGACCGCAATGAACCATGGCAGACTACTACGCCCATGGGACGCCGGCGTGCCGGCGAGGTGTTCGAGGTCGAAGGGAGCAGGCCATGTGCACGGAGAAGGTCACCCGACGGGGGGCGCTGGTCGGAGGTGCGGCGGTCGCCGTCTCGGC
Source organism: Actinomycetes bacterium (assembly GCA_035275125.1). Taxonomy (GTDB): domain Bacteria; phylum Actinomycetota; class CALGFH01; order CALGFH01; family CALGFH01; genus CALGFH01. The sequence continues at coordinate 6,072 of DATENJ010000183.1, forward strand.
CGCCCTGGCGGGAACGGCCCAGGTGGGAACGGCCCAGGCGGGGGAGCGGGGGTCGGCCTTCTCAGTCGGGCGCCACGGGCTGCGTGACCTCACGCACGAGCTCAAGACGTCGATCCCGGCCTTCGCGCCCGGTGAGGAGCCGGTGCGCGAGACCGTCGCCACGATCGAGGTCGACGGGTACTACATGCAGAAATGGGAGCTCATCGAGCACATCGGGACCCACGTCGACGCGCCCGGGCATTTCACCCCGGGGGGCCGGCTGGCGCCCGACCTGGAGCCGTCGGAGCTGATCGTTGAGGCGGTGGTCGTCAACATCGCCGACCGGGCGGCCCGGGACCCGGACACGGTCGTGACCGTCGACGACCTCCGCGCGTTCGAGCGCCGGCACGGCCGCATCCCGCGCAACTCGGCCGTCCTGATGGACTCCGGCTGGGCGGCCAAGGTGGGCGACGCCGACGCCTACCGCGGCGACAACGGGGACGGCGTTCTGCACTTCCCCGGCTTCGGCGCTGAGGCCACCGAGTGGCTGCTGCGCCGCCGGCACATCCGCAGCCTCGGGGTCGACACCCTCAGCATCGACCCGGGGATCTCGGAGACGTTCGACACCCACCTGATCCTGACCGGCGCCGACCGCTACGGGCTGGAGAACCTGGCCAACCTCGACCGCATCCCCAGGCGTGGGGCGACGATCATGGTCGGGCTCATCCCCTACGAGGCCGGCTCGGGCGGCCAGGCCCGCATCTTCGCCTCCTGGTAGCCGGGGGCGGTGTCGACGAGCTCGACCGGGTTGGTGAGCTGACCCAGGCCGGTGATGGTGATCGTCACCTGGTCGCCCGGGCGAAGGGTCAGGTCGGGTGGGGGGACGATCGAGGTGCCGGTGAGGAGCACCGCCCCCAGCGGCAGGTCCTGGCCGCGCCAGAGCCAGTCGACCAGCTCGGGGAGGCTCCGCTTCATGTCCGCGACCGAGCAGCTGTCGCGGAACAGGACGGTCCGGTCGCGTTCGATGGACAGGGCGATCTCCATGGCGGCGGGCTCGGGGGCCTCGCCGACCGGGACCAGGCACGGCCCGAGGGCGCAGCTGCCCGCGTACAGCTTGGCCTGGGGCAGGTACAGGGGGTTCTCGCCCTCGATGGAACGCGACGACACGTCGTTGCCGACGGTGTAGCCGACGACCTGGCCGCGCCGGTCGGCGACCAGGGCCAGCTCCGGCTCGGGCACGTCCCAGTCGGAGTCGGCCCGCACGCCGATCGGCTGGCCGGGGCCCCTGGCCGTGCCCGGCAGGGCCTTGAGGAACAGCTCGGGCCGCTCGGCCACGTAGACCTTGTCGTAGGCGTCAAGGCCGCGGGACTCCTCAAGGCGGGCGTCGCGGCTGCGCAGGAACGTCACCCCGGCCGCCCACACCGGCTGGGTGCCGACCGGGGCCAGCAGCTGGGCGCCGTCGGGGACCGGGTCGCCGGCGGGGGTGTCGAGCAGCGCCGCCAGGGCATCCGGGTCGCCGCCGAGCACGCCGTCGATGGTCGCCCCGGCGTCGAGCAGCTCGGCCGGGCCCTCGGTTGCCGGGCCCCGGGCCAGGCGGGGCCGCCCCTCGACCAGCAGCCGCCAGATGGCCACCTCAGCCCCCGTGGGGCAGGACCGTGATGGTCCGGGTCGAGGTGTAGAGCTCCCTGGCCGCCTTGCCCTGTTCACGGGGGCCGAAGCTGGAGTCCTTCTCGCCGCCGAAGGGGGCGTGGAAGTCCACCCCCGAGGTCGGGGCGTTGACCCGGATCATGCCGGTGTCCAGCCTGGCCGCCAGGCCGAGGGCCCGGTCCAGGTCGCGGGTGAACACCGAGCCGACCAGCCCGTAGCGGACCCCGTTGGCCATCGCCGCCGCCTCGTCCTCGTCGGCCACCGCCAGCACCACCGCGATCGGCCCGAACACCTCTTCCGTGGCCAGCCGGGCGTCCGGGCCCAGGCTGTCCACCAGGGTCGGGGCCACGAACCAGCCCTTGCCGTCGAGGGTCCTGCCGCCGGTCAGCACGCGCCCGCCGGCGGCCGCGGCCTCCTCGGCCGCGTCGGCCACCCGGCGCATGGCCGGCTCGGTGATGACCGGCCCGACCACCGTCGCCTTCTCGGCCGGGTCGCCGACGGCCAGCTCCCGCACGGCCGCGACCAGCGCCTCGGTGAACGGGCCGGGGTCGCCGACCACGATGGCCCGGCTGGTGGCGGTGCATTTCTGGCCGGCGTAGCCCATCGCCGCCCCGGCGACGACCGTGGCCGCCCGCTCCGGGTCGGCGTCCGGGAGCACGATCGAGGCGTTCAGCCCGCCCATCTCCGCCTGGCTTGGGATGCCCCGCTCGGTCGCGGCCACCGCGACCTGCCGGCCCACGGCCACCGAGCCGGTGAACGACAGGCAGTCGACCTGGTCCAGCAGCGCCTTGCCGGTCGCGGCCCCGCCGGGCAGCACCTGGAACAGGCCGTCGGGCAGGGCCGGGGCCAGCAGCTCGGCCAGGCGCAGGGCGATCCCGGTCGCCTCGGGCGACGGCTTGAGCAGCACCGCGTTCCCGAAGGCGAGCGCCGGCGCCGCCTTCCACAGCGGGATGGCCACCGGGAAGTTCCACGGGGTGATCAGCCCGGCCACCCCACGGGGCCGCCGCCGGGCCAGCAGCAGGGCGGCCGGGCCGGGCCCGGGATAGGTCTCGCCGTCCGTGTCGAGGGCCTGCTGGGCGTAGTAGCGCAGGATCCCGCCCCCGCGGGCGGCCTCGGCACCGGCCTCGGCGACCGGCTTGCCCACCTCCCGGACGACCAGCTCGGTCAGCTCGTCCGAGGCGGCCGCGTCCGCCTCGGCGGCGGCGGATAGGGCGCCGGCCCGTGCCGCTGCGGCGCCGGTGCCCCACTCGCGCTGGGC
>DATENJ010000184.1:0-2723 GCA_035275125.1 Actinomycetes bacterium
TGGCCGGTCGGCCACACGGCCCGGATGATCTGGTGTTCACCGCGCCGCGTGGTGGTCCGCTGCGGGAGTCCAAGTTCGTCCCTGGTCGGTTCAAGCCGGCCATCGGCGCGGCGAACCAGGCGCTGGCCGAGCTGGCCGACGACGGCGGACCGGACCCGCTGCCGGGAGAGCTGCGGCTGTATGACCTGCGGCATACGGCGGCGTCGCTGATGATCCGCCAGGGCGCCAGCGTCAAGGCGGTCCAGCGCCAGCTCGGCCATGCCACGGCCAGCATCACCCTGGACACCTACGGGCACCTGTTCCCCGACGAGCTGGACGCGCTCGCCGGCCGCCTGGAGGACGCCCGCACCGACGCCTTGGCCACACTTGCACGGACCAAGCGCGGACCAGCGGTCGTGCCCATCCGAGAACATGCTGGTCAGTGACCTGGTTCGTGGGTGCCGGAGGAGGGGCTCGAACCCTCATGCCCTTGCGGGGCCCGACGCTTTTAAGGCGCGGCTGTCTGCCGATTCCAGCACTCCGGCGCTGACCTGCCAGGCTAGGGTACCGGGTGCGGAGCGGGGCGATCGGTCAGCGGTCGGCGGGGGCGCGGTCGTCGTCGGGTTCGGTGGGGAGGGGGCGGCGCTGTTCCTTCCAGCGCCGGTACAGCCACCAGCCGGCGGCGACGACGACCAGCACGGCGATCAGGATGGAGATGGGCCGCAGGAGGTGCTCCACCTTCTCCCACTGGCTGCCGAGGGCGTAGCCAAGGGCGGCGAGGGCGAAGGTCCAGGGCAGGCAGCCGAGGAAGGTGTAGACCGTGAAGCGGACGAAGGGCATCTCGGCGATGCCGGCGGGCAGGCTGATGAAGGTCCGCACCACCGGGAGCAGGCGGGACACGAACACGGCGGCCTCGCCGTGGCGGTCGAACCAGACCTCGGCCCGGTCGATCTCGTGCTGGCGTAGGAAGATGTAGCGGCCCCAGCGCTCGATCAACGGCCTGCCGCCGCGCCACCCGACCCCCCAGGCGATCCAGGAGCCGACCAGGTTGCCGAGGGTGCCGGCCAGGCCGACGGCCACGAAGTTGAGGTGCCGGCCTTCCTGGCCGAGGCTGGCCACGAAGCTGGCGTTGGCCAGCGCGCCCCCGAACAGCATGGTGACCTCGCTGGGCACGGGGATGCAGGCCGACTCGAGGAGCATGAGGACGAAGATGGCGAGCAGCCCGTACTCGAGGATGGTATCGGTGATCAGCTCTGTCACACGTGCTCCTGGGAGGCCTCGTCAGATCCGGGGCACTGTATCCGACTACCGGCTCCAGTGGGTGTCGCCGAGGAGGTAGGCGGTGGCCAGGCTCTCGGGGTCCTGCTCGGCCGGAAGGCCGTCGCCCGTGCGCTCGACCGCGACCGAGATCGTCCTGGCCGCGTACAGGGGTAGCTCGGACGGCCCGTCCGGGCCCTCCAGCCGGGCCAGGTCGTCGCCGAAGGCGACGATGGTGTAGCTGACCTTTGGCTCGACCCCGGCCCGGCGGAACATCCGCAGCAGGTCGTGGTCCTCGTTCTCGAACCGGAGGATGCGCACGACGCTGCCGGTGGGGGCGGCCGTCAGGGGGACGCCGGGCTCGCGAGGGTAGTCGCCGATCGGGTGGCCGTGGGGGCAGGTCCGGGCCTCGCCGATCATCTCCAGCATGCGGGCCTCCAGCGCCGCGGTGACGCCCATCTCGAAGGCCTCGGCCTCCTCGTGGACCTCGTCCCAGGGCACGCCCATGATCTTGACCAGGAACGCCTCGACCAGCCGGTGGCGGCTGACCACGTGCTTGGCCACCTCGATCCCCTTGGCGGTGAGGGCGATCCGCTTGCCGGGGCCGCGGTCGACCAGGCCCTCGCCCTCGAGGCGGCGGACCATGCCGGTGACGCTGGGCGGCGACACCTGCATCGCCCTGGCCAGGTTGGTCGGCGTCCGCTCGATGCCGGCCTCGCCGAGCCAGTAGAGGGACTCCAGGTACTCCTGGATCGCCGGGGTGAGGGTGGCGCTGTCGGTCATGGCCCTATGGTACGTCGCGCCGACGGTCAGGTCAGCCGGAGGTGCTGGCGGTCACCACCACCCGGCCGTCCATGCCGGCGTGCAGGTCGCAGTGGTAGCGGTACTCGCCGGCGCGTTCGAAGCGGTGGCTGAAGGTGCCCCTGGCCTGGGTCTTGGAGGCGAACCCGTCCCCCTTGACGTTGTGGGGGACCGCCCCGTCGTCGAAGCGCCAGGTGACCTCGGTGCCCGGCGCCACCGTAATCGCCGGGGGCAGGAACTTGAGGTCCTTGGCCTCGACGGTGGTGACGCCGCTGACCGGCGGGGTGTCGGCGGGGGAGCCGGCCGGGCCGGTCTGGCAGGCGGCCAATGTGAACGTGAGCACAAGGAGGAGGGTGGCGAGGAGACGGGGGCGGGCTGGCACGGAGGCTCCTTGGCGGGACGGTCAGTAGCGGGAGCCGAGCGAGGCCACGGCGATCAGCACGCCGACCAGGATCAGGACGGCGGTCAGGGCGAGCTCGACGATAGCGATGATGCGGGCCGCCCTGGCCTGCTCCAGGCCGGTGAGCCGGCCGTTGGACTCCTCGATGCGCTTCTGGGCGCTGTTGGCCAGGACGAGGGCGACGATGGCGCCGACGGGGGCGCAGATGAAGAACCCGACCACGGCGATGACCAGGGCAGCCGTGGCCGAGCTGTCGGTCTGCGGCCCTGGCGGGTACCCGTACCCG
>DATENJ010000185.1:0-2552 GCA_035275125.1 Actinomycetes bacterium
CGGCCAGGATGCCGAGCAGGCTGGCCGCCAGCAGCACCTGGTTGCTGGCCAGGGCGACCCGCCGTCTGCTGGTCCGGTCGAGCCAGGCGCCGAGGACCGGACCGGTCACGACCGCGGGGAGGGTTGTCGCCGCCACCACCGCCCCCGCCAGCCCCGGGCGCCCGGTCCGGTCCAGCACCAGCAGGACCGCCGCCACCGGGAACATCTCGCTGGCCAGCCGGGCCAGGGTGGCGGCCAGGAGGAACGCCGGGTACCCGGGCTGGGCGGCCAGCCCGCCGGGCCGGGGTGGCGCGCTTGGCTCGGGGGAGGAGGTCACCCGGTCAGCCTAGCGCCGCCCCCCGTGGCCGGGACCGGCCGGCCACGGTGGCGGACGGCTCAGGCGCGCACGGAGGTCAGGGCGGGCCGGGGGTCCTTGAACCGGAAGGCGGTGCGGAAAAAGCACCACACCGTGCCGCTGTGCGAGCTGGTGACCGGGGTCGGGCGGCGCGGGCGGGCGGTGTCAAGGGACAGGGTCACCTCGTCGTCGTCCGGTTGGTTGGGGTCGTACAGCCGCAGGGTCAGGCGGGTCCCGGCCAGGTCGTAGCCCCAGGCCAGCACCTGGTGGTTGGCGCCGAGGTCGCGGGGATCGCGGGACTTGGCCCTGATGAGGCCGAGCGGGCAGAGGGTGCCGCGGTCCAGGTCGCCCCGGATGGCCGGCCACTCCAGCCGGACCATCCGCCAGGCCCGGCCGTGGACCATGGCCAGGTCGCCGTCGGGGAGGGCCGGATGCATCAGCTTCAGATAGACGGCCGGCCCGAACGGCAGCGAGAGGCTGTCCAGCAGCCGGTCGGCGACGTAGTGGAACACCGGGCCGTCGCCGGGGGCCGTGGTGATGGCCGGCGGGGCCAGGCCAGCCTCGAACAGGTCGCGGACGGTCCAGGCCATGCCGCCGCACAGCCCGTTGGCGGCGTCGCCGATGGGGACGGTCAGCCCGCCAGGCAGGTCGATCTCGAGGTTGGGCACGTGGGGGAAGGCGTTGGGGAAGTGCAGGCCACTGGTCGACGGGCGGAACCCGGGGACGCGGACACTGGTCATGCGGTCCTCCATGCACTCGGTTCGCCCCCCCGGGCGGCCAGCATCGCCCGCCAGCGGCCGCCCCGCGATGACGCCCGTCACCGCCGCGGTGTGCCGTCCGTCACGCTGGAGGCGGCAACAGGAACCAGGTCCCGGGACCGCCGCTCAGTGGGCTGGGCCCGACTCCCAGTTGCGGCCGAAGCGGTCGGGGGTCTCGGTCATCACCCGGGCGGCCAGCTCGTCCGGGTCGCCGTCGCCGAGCCGCGACACCACCAGGTCGACCCCGTCGGCGACCAGCGCCCCTGGGGGCAGCGAGGCCGCCGCCCAGCGGGCCAGGGCCCGGATGCTGCGGGTCCTGGCTCTGACGCGCAGCTGGAGCTCGCGGGCGACGGCGTCCTCGAAGCGGTTCATCGGCGGCGACGAGCCTACGCCGATTGCGTACACTCGGGCCGTGCCGACGATGCAGCCCCCATGGCGGTTCCGGGGCGAGCCGCTGGCCCTTGAGTGGGTCGCCGACGGCTGGCACCTCCGGTTCGTGCAGCCCTACCGGGCGACCAAGGTGTACCGCTGCCCCGGATGCCGGCAGGAGATCTTCCCCCGGACCCTCCACGTGGTGGTGTGGCCGGAAGGCGAGCCCGAACAGCGCCGCCACTGGCACAAGGGCTGCTGGGAGCGGCGCTTCGCCGAGCTCCAGCGGGCGGCGCGGCGTGGCCGCCCGGCAACGTAGCATTGGGCGGCAAGGCAACCGGTACCGACAACCTCCAGGCAGGATCAGGAAGGAGCCATCCCTTTGTCCGTGTCGCAGAGCGCCATCGGCCGACCTCGGCGTCTCGTGCTGGCCGACGTGCTGCCGGGCGACCGCGTCCGCGACGCCGTCCTGGTGATCGGGTTCGCCGCCTTCACCGGGCTGGCCGCCCAGCTCGCCGTCAAGCTGCCGTTCACCCCGGTGCCGATCACCGGGCAGACCTTCGCCGTGCTGCTCGGCGCGGCCGCCCTGGGCTGGCGCCGGGCCCTGGCCGGGATGGTGCTGTACCTGGCCCTTGGGCTGACCCCGTGGGTCCCCTGGTTCGCCGAGGGCTCCGGCGGCACCGACATGGTCACGGCGCCGTCGTTCGGCTACATCATCGGGTTCCTGGTCGCGGCCGCGCTGGTCGGCTGGCTGGCCGAGCGGGGCTGGGACCGCACCCCGCCGCGGACGGTGGTCACCATGGTCGCCGGCAACCTGGTCATCTACGCCTTCGGGCTGCCGTTCCTGATGGCCACGCTCGGGGTCGGCCTGGCCAAGGGCCTCGAGCTGGGCGTGACGCCGTTCCTGGCCGGGGACGCGCTCAAGGTCCTCCTGGCCGCCGGCCTCCTCCCCGGCGCCTGGGCCCTGGTCGGGCGCGACCGGGACTGACGGATGTCGGTCGAGGAGACGCTGCGCCTTGACGGCCGCACCGCCCTGGTCACCGGGGCCAGCCGAGGGATCGGCCGGCAGGCCGCCCTGACCCTTGCCGCCG
>DATENJ010000186.1:0-6946 GCA_035275125.1 Actinomycetes bacterium
AAGGGCCGGCTCGCGGCGCTCGAGCCGTTCCCGGAGCAGCTTCCGGAACAGGCGGTGGAACCGGTACCACCGCCGCTGCCGGTCCAGCGGGATCACCGGCAGGCTGGATCGCTCCAGCACCTCGAGAAGGTCGGCCGACCCGGTCCGTCCGAGGACGGCGTCACAGAGCGGGCCGGACAGCTGGTCGAGCACGGCGGCTCGCGTGAGGAACGAGACGAGCCATGCCGGCAGGGACGACAGGACCGTGTGCTGGAGGTAGTCGGCGAGGAAGCGGTCGACCCCGGTGGCGGCCCGCCGGCCGCTCCCCGACCGCAGGGAGCGGGCGGCGAAGTGCAGGGCCACCGGCCAGCCCTCGGTCACCCGGACCAGCTCGGCGACGTCGACCTGGGAGACGTCGACCTCCGTCCCCTCCAGCAGCGAGCCGGCTTCCTGGCGGTCCATGGCCAGGTCGCCGGCGCCGAGCTCAACGACCCGCCCTTCGGCGCGCAGGCGCGCGAACGGCAGCGGCGGCTCGCCCCGGGCGGCGATCGCGAGCTGTGCTCCTGGGGGGAGGAACTCGATCAGCGACGTGACCGCCCGAAGGCAGCCCCAGTTCTGGAGCAGGTGGACGTCGTCGAGGACGAGCACGGCCGGCCGGTCGCTGGCCAACAGGGCAGCTCCCAGTTGCGGGAGCAGGGTCTCCAGGACCGACGGGCCCGGGGACCCGAGCGCGGACAGCGGGGGGTGGGCGACGGCATCGACGAGCTCGAGCGCGACGGCGATGCTGCGCAGGAGCACCGCCGGGTCGTTGTGGCGCTGGTCGATGGTGAGCCACCCGAACGGCCGAGGGTCGCGCTCGGCCCACTGCGTCAGGACGGTCGTCTTGCCGTACCCGGGGGGCGCGATGATCGCGGCGACCGGGGTGCCGCTGGTGGCCTCCAGGTGGTCGAGGAGGCCGGTCCGCGGCACGGCAGGCCGCTCGGGCGTCGGCGGCACTGTCAGCATCTCATCGCCCATCCCGCGGTGCGCGGTCCCCAGCCCATGGGAACCCAGCGCAGCCCGCGTCGCATCACCCACATGGGATGACGTGGGTCCTGGTCGAGCAGCAGACCGAGCTCGCTGGCGCGGCGGATGGCCTGGCTGCGGGTGGTCAGCGAGGACGCGCCGACGGTCGGCCCTGGGATCGTGACCAGCTTCGACCCCAGCTGCTCGACCTGCTCCGGGAGGATGCCGAGGTCGGGCCGCAGCTGGAGGATGTCGCGGGCGTCTCGCAGGACGGCCCTGGCCCCGGCGGCGTCGTCCACTGCCAGGTAGGCACGCGCCAGCTCGAGCAGTGTCTGGACGGCCAGGGAGGGGATGGCGTAGGTGAGCAGCGGCCGCAGCCGGGCGGCCTGGGCGAGGTGCTCGCGGGCCCTGGGACCGTCGCCCCGGTACAGGGCCGTGCGGGCCACGACCACATGGACGAGGGCGGTGTGAATGTAGTCGTCCAGGGACCCCTCCCGACTGATCCGCAGGGCCCGCTCGGCCAGGACCACGTCGCACAGTGGCCCGGACATGCGGTCAAGCACCGCCGTCCGTGTGAGGAACGCCACCCTCGGCTGTGGCGGGTGGGTCAGGAGCTCGGCCCGCAGGTAGTCGGCCATGAACCGGTCGTCCCCGGTGAAGGCGGGCCTGACCGCCGTCCGCCGGCCTCCCGCCTTCTGCGCCAGCGCGGCCAGGTACAGCCCGACCGGCCAGCCCTCGGTCCGCCCGACGAGCTCGTCGACGTCGGCATCGGCCAGCCTGACAACGACGCCCTCAAGCAGGGCCTTGGCCTCGTGGCGGTCCATGGCCAGCTCGCCGGCGCCGATCTCGGCCACCTGCCCCTGCGCCCGGAGCAGGGCCACCGGCAGCGGCGGAGCGCCTCAGGACATGACCACCAGCTGGGACCGTCGGGGGAGGTGCATCGCCAGCTCGGCCACGGCGTCAAGGCATGGCTGATTGTCGAGCAGCTCCAGGTGGCCGTGGCCGAGACCCCCGGGGAGGTCAGGGCGGCGAACTGGGCCATGAGCGTCGACTTGCCGTAGCCGGGCGGGGCCACGATCGAGATGACCGGCTCGGAGTACCCGGCGAGGCGGTCCAGCAGCGCGGTCCTGGTCACCACCCCGGTGCGGACCTCGGGCGGGCGAAGCTTCGAGGCCAGGAACTCGAACGACGGCCCCAACCAGGCCGGGCCCGTCTCGTCCAGCGTCTAGCGGCCGCTCCAGTCGATGCGGGGGGTGTCGATCGTCGAGGGGTCGAGCAGGGCCGCCGAGCGGTGGTGTGACCGCAGGTAGAACTCGTCGGCCCAGGTGAGGAAGGCGTTCACCTCGGCCCCGGCGTTCGCCAGCAGCTGGGCGTGCACGCCCAGCCAGGCGGCGAAGGCAAACCGGCCGTGCAGCTCGTGGCGGTGCTCGCCGATCTCGGCGACGGCCGCCTTCCGGCCGATCATGGCCATGATCCCCTTGTCGTGGTAGTGGAAGGACTGACGACCCTGGCCCTTCACGTCGGCCAGGATGTTCCGGGCCGCCCAGTCGCCGGCCTGCTGGGCGACGCTGCCGAGCTGGGGAAGGGCTCGGTCGTCGCCGAACGGGATGTTGGCGACGTCGCCGAGGGCGTACACCCCAGGGAAGCCCTCGACGGTCAGGTCGGGCCGCACGTCGATGCGTCCGCCGCGCCCGGCGGGGACGCCTGCCTTGGCGGCCAGCGGCGCCGCCATCAGCCCGCCGCCCCAGACGGTCAGGTGGGTCGGGATGGTGGTCCCGTCGCTCAAGGTCACGTGGTCGGCGGCGATCTCCTTGACCGAGACCCCCAGCCTGAGCTGGACACCGCGCCGCTGGAGCTGGCTGGCCGCGTAGCTGTGGGCGTCGTCGGAGAAGGGGCCGAGCACGGCGTGGCCGAGGTCGACCAGGATCACCTTCGCCCCGGCGATGGCCAGGTGCTGGTAGACGTGGGGCATGACGTCGTGGGTCAGCTCGGCCAGGGCGCCGGCGATCTCGACCCCGGTGGCCCCGGCGCCGACGACCACGAAGGTGAGCGCACCTTCGGAGACCAGCTCCGGCTTGCGGCTCGCGTCCTCGAACAGCTGGAGCACCCGGGCGCGGAGCCGTTCGGCGTCGTCCAGCGAGTACAGCGGGAAGGCGAACTCCTCGGCCCCGGGGGTGTTGAAGAAGTTGGGCTGGGAGCCGGCGGCCAGCACCACCGCGTCAGCGGAAAGCTCGCTCTGGTCGGCGAGCGTGACCGTCTTCGCCTCCGGGTCGGCCGCCACCACCTCGGCCGTGCGGACCTCGACGTTGTCATGCTTCTCGAACATGGGCTCGAGGTCGAAGGCGATGTCTTTCGGCGTCAGCTCGGTGGTCGCCACCTGGTACAGCAGCGGCTGGAACTGGTGGTAGCCGTTGCGGTCGAGCAGGGTGACCCGGACGTCGGGCTCGCCGGCCAGCCGCTTGGCGCAGGCCACCCCGGCGAACCCGCCGCCGACCACGACGACGTGGGTCCGGTGGTCGTCGCTCATCGTGCCCCCATCCGCTCGAGCAGGTGGTCGCCGACCCGCAACGCGTTGGCCATGGCCGTGAGGGCCGGGTTCACCGCCCCGATGCTCGGGAAGAAGCTGGTGTCGACGACGTACAGGTTGTCGAGCTGATGGGCCCGGCAGTTGACGTCCAGCACCGAGGTGGCCGGGTCGGTCCCGAACCGGCAGGTCCCGGCCTGGTGGGCCACCCCGGCCACCGGGATGTCGGTCTTGAGGTAGGCGTGCCGCGGGATCAGGTGGTCGGGGTGCATGCCGAGGTGCCCGAGCATCGACTTGAGCTGGTGGTAGAGGCGGCCGGCGGCCGTCTGGTTGCTGGGCGTGTAGCTCAGCTTGACGTTCCCGTCGCGCTCAAGGGTGACCCGGTTCTCCGACGACGGCAGGTCCTCGGTCGACAGCCAGAAGTCGACCGCGTGGCCGGCCACGTCACGCAGCGCGAAGCCGGGTGCGAGCTTGGTCTCCAGCGGCTTCTCGCCCTTGAACATGTCGGCCTGTGACTTGCCGATCATCTGGATGTTGCCCATCGGGTAGTCGAAGTCGGGGCTGCCGAAGTAGAAGTCGTTGACCCCGAGGGTCTTCTGGAACACGGTCGGGTTGGGCTCCTTGGAAAGCGCCAGCACCGCCTGGCTGTTGTGGAACATGTAGTTCCGGCCGACCTGGCCGGACCCGTTGGCCAGGCCGTCGGGGTGGGCGTCGCTGGCCGACGCGAGCAGCAGCTTGGCCGAGTTGGCGGCGCCGCAGGACACGACCACGAGGTCGCCGGTGAACGTCTCCTGGTCCCCGTCGTGGTTGGCCACCACCCCGGTGACGACGGTGCCGGGCGGGTTGGTGTCCAGCCGGACCACCTCGGCGTTGGTGACCAGGGTGACGTTGGGATGCTCGAGGGCCGGGCGGACGCCCAGCACCTCGGCGTCGGACTTGGCGTGGACCTGGCAGGGGAAGCCGTCGCAGGTCGAGCAGCGGACGCAGGCGCTGAACGGCGGCCTGGCCTCGTCGAGCAGGACGCCGCAGGGCGCGTGGAACGGGTGGTAGCCGGCGGCGGCGAGGTCGTCGGAGAGCTGCTGGATGCGCGGCTCGTGGGAGACCGCCGGATACGGGTAGGGGGCGCTGGTGGACGGCTCGGTCGGGTCCTCCCCCCGGGCCCCGTGCACCTGGTAGTGCTGCTCGGCCCTGGTGTAGTAGGGCTCCATGTCATCGTAGCTGATCGGCCAGGCTGGCGAGACGCCGTCGTGGTGCTTCAGCTCGCCGAAATCCTCCCGGCGCAGCCGGTACAGCGCGGCGCCGTACAGCTTGGTGGCGCCGCCGACGAAGTAGTGGATCTGCGGCTGGAACGCCTTGCCCTTGGCGTCGTACCAGGTGTCGGGGGAGATGTAGCGGTTGTCGATGAACACGTCGGCGGCCGACCAGTTCCGGGGCTCGCGGGCCAGCCAGTCGCCCCGCTCCAGCAGCAGGATGCGCTTGCCCGAGGCGGCCAGGTGCCGGGCCAGGGTGCCGCCGCCGGCCCCTGTGCCGACGATGATGACGTCGTAGGCGCTCATCCCGTCGCCTCCTCCAGCAGTTCGGCCATGATGATCCGCGCCGCCGCCTCGATCAGGGCCAGGTGCGAGAACGCCTGGGGGAAGTTGCCCAGGTGATGCCCGGTGTCGACGTCGTACTCCTCGGCGTACAGCCCGAGCGGGGAGGCGATCCGCAGCAGGCGCTCCATCAGGTCGCGGGCGCGCTGCTCCTCGCCGATCACGGCCAGGGCCGAGACCAGCCAGAACGAGCAGATCAGGAACGTCCCCTCCTTCCCGCTCAGGCCGTCGTCGGTCTCGTCGGTGCGGTACCGCAGCACGTAGCCGTTCTCGCTCAGCTCGTCGGCGACGGCCAGGACGGAGTTGCGCAGCCGCTCGTCGTCGCCCGGGAGGAACCCGAACAGGCCGGCCAGCAGCGTGGAGGCGTCCAGGGCGTCGGTCTCGTAGTGCTGGCGCAGGACGCCGCGGTCGCTGACGCCGTTGGCCAGGATGTCGGCGCGGATCTCCTCGGCCACCCCGTGCCAGGCCGCCTGCTGGTCGGGGTCGCCACGGATCGCGGCCAGCTTGGCCGCCCGGTCGAGCGCCACCCAGCACATGAGCTTGGAGGACACGTAGTGCTGCGGCTTGCCGCGGGCCTCCCAGATGCCCTGGTCGGGCTCGCGCCAGACCTGCATGGCGCAGTTGGCCTGGGACTCGACCAGTGGCCACAGCCGCCTGGGCAGGCGCTGGCTGCGGCGGGTGTGGAGCAGGACCGAGTCGAGCACGGCCCCGAACACGTCGTTCTGTCGCTGGTCGAAGGCGCCGTTGCCGATGCGGACGGGACGGGCGCCGGCGTAGCCGGTGAGGTCGTCGCGGGTCGACTCGGTCAGGTCCCGGCGCCCGTCGATCCCGTACATGATCTGGAGCGCACCGTCCTCGTTGCATTCGGCGTCGGCGACGAACTGCATGAACTCGTCGGCCTCCCAGTCCAGGTTGAGCCAGTGCAGCGCCTGGAGGGTGAAGGTGGTGTCGCGCATCCAGGTGTAGCGGTAGTCCCAGTTGCGCTCCCCGCCCGGGGTCTCGGGCAGCGAGGTGGTGAGCGCGGCCACCGTCGCTCCGGTCGGCATGTAGGTGAGGCCCTTGATGGCCAGGGCGGAGCGCTGGACCGGCTCCCGCCAGCGGTGGTCGGGTAGCCGGGCCCGCCCCAGCCAGCTGCGCCAGTACCGTGAGGTCGCGGCCATGCTGGCGTTGGCCTCGTCGACGTCGCGGGGGACGGCCAGGTCCTTGGCCCACGACAGGGCGCAGTAGAGCTGCTCGCCCGGGCGCAGCACGTGCCGGGCCCTGACCCGGTTGACCTCGATCCCCAGGTCCATGTTGGTCCGTAGCCTGAGTGTCTGGCCGGCCCCGCTGGCGTCGGCGGTGTGGCGGTCGCCGTCCACCAGCGTCCAGTTGGCCGGGGTGCGGCCGTAGTCGAACACCGGCTCGCAGACCAGCTCGACCTCGACCGCGCCGTCGAGGCACCCGACCGTGCGGACCAGCAGGTGGTCGGTGTCGTCGTCGGCCGGGGGCCGGGTGTGGGGGGTGATCTCGTCCTCGCCCTCCCGCGGGCCCATGGTCAGGGCGTCCCGGACCACGATCCAGCCGGCCGGGGTCCTCCAGGTCGTGACCAGCGTGTTGGTCCCGGCCTCGTACACCCGGGCGGCCGGGAAGTTGATCCCGAACGGCCCGAGCCGGAAGTAGCCGGCCGTGCGGTCGAGCAGGGTGCCGAACACGCTGGGGGCGTCGAACCGGGGCACGCACATCCACTCGATCGTCCCGTCGCGGGCGAGCAGGGCGCCGGTGTGGCAGTCGGAGAGGAACGCGTAGTCGGCGATCGGGGGGAAGGGCGAGGTCTGCAGGCTCACGGTCCACACCTCCATGCAGGTGA
>DATENJ010000187.1:0-7514 GCA_035275125.1 Actinomycetes bacterium
CGCGCGGTCCGGGCCTGGCACCGTAGCCTCGACACCGCCCGCCGCCTCGACCTCCCCTACGACGAGGCCATGGCCCACCTCGAGCTGGGCCGCCACCTCCGCCCCACCCAGACCACCCCCGGCAGCTGGGGCCGCGACGAGCACCTGTCCCGTGCCCGCGAGCTGTTCTGCGCCCTCGGCACCGAACCAGCCCACCTCCGGGCCTCGGCGACCGGCTGACGGCCCTACGGGGCGGACGCGGCGAACGGGTTGAGCAGGCGAACCCCGGTACGGGCGAGGTCGCCGACGTCGCGGGTGACGAAGGTCCAGTCCCTGACCTTCGCGGTGGCGGCCATGAGCCCGTCGACCACCGGCAGCGGGTCCGGCACGTTCAACCGGCCCCACTCCTCGCACACCTCGGAGGTGACCGGGACGAGCCGGTCGGCGAAGCCGTGCAACAGCGACGACAGCCAGCTGTCGTACGGTGCGGCCTGCGCCGGATCACGACGGCGCAGCCGCTCGATCCCCTGGCGGATCTCCCCCACCACCAGCACGCTCAGGTACAGCTCGTGCTCTGGCACTGACGCGAGCCAGCCTCGGACCCTCGAGTCAGGCGACTGCTTGCGCGCCTCGGAGACGACGTTGGTGTCGAGGAGGAAGGCCATCGGTCACACGTCGGAGGCGCGGTGCCCGGACGGCTCGAGCTCGACCACCCGCGCTGGCTCCCGCGAGCGGCTGAGCTCGAGGGCGTCCAGATCGGGCGCGGCCAGCAGGAACTCCTTGAAGCTGGGCTGGTCGTCGGTGAGGCGGCGGTACTCCTCGACGCTCACGACCACCGCGACCTCTTCGCCATGCCTGGTGACCACCTGGGGCCCATGGGCACGGGCCTGCCGCACCAGCTCACTGAAGCGTTGCTTGGCCTCCTGAAGCTGCCACCGCATGCCGCCTCCACCATCAGAATCCGTCTAGTCTGTCTAGACTAGCAGACATCACACCTCCCAGCAGGACGAAGCTCGACCGAGGAACTCGGCGGGAACTCGGTAGGATGCGGGAGGCGTGTCGGTCTCGGGAAGGTGGTGGATCGTGCGGCGGTATCTGGTGGTTGCCAACCAGACGCTCGGGGGGGAGGAGCTCTGGGTCGCGATCCGGGAGCGGATCGCGGGGGGCGACTGCCATTTCCACCTGCTGGTGCCGGCCACGCCGGCCGCGCAGCTCGACCCGGGCTTCAGCGGCGAGGCGGAAGAGGGCGGTCGGCCGGAGGAGGACCTTGGGCGGCAGCTGGCCAGGCGGCGGATGCGGCACGAGTTGGACCGGATGCGCGAGCTGGGGGCCAGTGTCAGCGGTGAGATCGGGGTCGCCGACCCGGTCGACGCCGTCCGGGTGGTGCTGCACCGCTGGGAGTTCGACGAGGTCATCGTGTCCACCCTGCCGGGGCGGCGGTCGCGCTGGCTGGCCGCCGACCTGCCGACCAAGATCCGCCGCGGCTTCAAGCTCCAGGTGACCCAGGTCACCGGGGCGACTGTGGCCAAGGGCTGAACCGAACCAGGAGCGAAAGGAACCGTATGGCGAGCAGGACGGTCAACGGCGACCGGGCGAGGATCGGTGCCCGCACCCTTCGCAAGGACCGATGGTGGCTGGCCCCGCTCGTCACGGTGACGGTGCTCGGCGGGTTCGTGATCTACGGCACCTGGGTGGCCTTCGCCAACCGGGACTACTTCGCCGACCCGTACCTGTCGCCGTTCTACTCCCCGTGCCTTGCCTCCAGCTGCCAGGAGCCGACCTGGGCGATCGTCGGCAGCTGGTGGCCGCTGTCTCCCGCCCTGCTGGTGCTGCCGTTCCCGCTCGGGTTCCGGCTGACCTGCTACTACTACCGCAAGGCGTACTACCGGTCGTTCTGGTGGGCGCCGCCGGCCTGCGCCGTCCCCGACTCCCGGCCCCGCTACACCGGCGAGACCCGGTTCCCCCTGATCCTCCAGAACATCCACCGCTACTTCTTCTACCTGGCCCTGCCGTTCCCGATCATCCTGGGCTGGGACGCGCTGCGCGCCTTCCACTTCCCCGACGGCTGGGGGATCGGCCTCGGGACCGTGATCCTGCTGGTCAACGCCGTGTTCCTGGCCCTCTACACGCTGTCGTGCCACTCCTGCCGGCACCTATGCGGGGGCCGGCTCAACAGCTTCTCCAAGGCCCCGGTCCGCTACTGGATGTGGCGCAAGGTGTCGGCCCTCAACGCCCGCCACATGCTCCTGGCCTGGGTCAGCCTGGTCTTCGTAGCCCTGGCCGACCTGTACGTCCGGCTGGTCGCCACCGGCGTGATCAGCGACCCGAGGTTGGTGTTCTAGACCCATGACCGAGCACGAGACCCACGAGTTCGACGTCGTCGTCATCGGGGCCGGCGGGGCCGGCCTGCGGGCCGCCATCGAGGCCCACGACCTGGGGGCCCGGACCGCCCTGGTCTGCAAGTCGCTGCTGGGCAAGGCCCACACGGTGATGGCCGAGGGCGGCATCGCCGCCGCCATGGGCAACGTCTACCCCGACGACAACTGGCGGGTGCACTTCCGCGACACCATGCGCGGCGGCAAGATGCTCAACAGCTGGCGGATGGCCCAGCTCCACGCCCAGGAGGCCCCCGACCGGGTCTACGAGCTGGAGGAGTGGGGGGCGCTGTTCGACCGCACCGACGACGGCCGGATCCTTCAGCGCGACTTCGGCGGCCACCGGTTCGCCCGCCTTGCCCACGTCGGCGACCGCACCGGCCTCGAGATGATCCGGACCCTGCAGCACCGGGCCGTCTCGCAGGGCGTCGAGGTGTTCATGGAGTGCACGGTGATGCGGCTGCTGACCGACGACGGGCGGATCGCCGGGGCGGTCGCCTACTGGCGCGAGTCCGGGCGGCTGATCGTCTTCAAGGCCAAGGCGGTGGTGCTGGCCACCGGCGGGATCGGCAAGGCCTGGAAGGTCACCTCCAACTCCTGGGAGTACACCGGCGACGGCCACGCCCTGGCCCTGTGGGCCGGGGCCGACCTGGTCGACATGGAGTTCGTCCAGTTCCACCCCACCGGCATGGTCTGGCCGCCGTCGGTCCGCGGCATCCTGGTCACCGAGGGGGTGCGCGGCGACGGCGGGGTGCTGCGCAACAGCGAGGGCAAGCGGTTCATGTTCGACTACATCCCCGACATGTTCCGGTCCGAGACGGCCGAGACCGAGGACGAGGCCGACCGCTGGTACGACGACCGCAAGGGCAACCGCCGCACCCCCGACCTGCTGCCACGTGACGAGGTCGCCCGGGCGATCAACACCGAGGTCAAGGAGGGCCGGGGCAGCCCGCACGGCGGGGTCTTCCTGGACATCGCCTCGCGCAAGCCGGCCGACTACATCCAGCGGCGCCTGCCCTCGATGTACCACCAGTTCAAGGAGCTGGCTGACGTCGACATCACCAAGGAGCCGATGGAGGTCGGCCCGACCTGCCACTACGTGATGGGCGGGATCCGGGTCGACCCCGACACCCAGGCGGCCACCGTGCCCGGGCTGTTCGCGGCCGGCGAGGCCGCCGGGGGCATGCACGGGGCCAACCGCCTCGGCGGCAACTCCCTTTCCGACCTGCTGGTCTTCGGCCTGCGGGCCGGCCGCTACGCCGCCGAGCACGCGGCAACGGTCGCCACCCCGCCGGCGGTCGACCCCGAGCAGGTGGCGGCGGCCGAGCGCGAGGCCCTCGCCCCGTTCGAGCGGGCCGACGGCGGCGTCAACCCCTACACGCTCCAGCAGGAGCTCCAGGACTGCATGCAGGAGCTGGTCGGGATCATCCGCACCGAGGGCGAGCTGAAGAGCGCCCTCGAGCGGATCGCGGCCCTCAAGGAGCGGGCCGCCCAGGTCGGGGTCGAGGGGCACCGCCAGTACAATCCGGGCTGGCACCTGGCCCTCGACCTGCGCTCGCTGCTGACCGTGTCCGAGTGCGTGGCCCTGGCCGCGATCGAGCGCCGCGAGAGCCGCGGCGGCCACACCCGCGACGACTACCCCAAGCCCGACCCGGAGCTGGGCAAGGTCAAGATGGTCGTCAGGGCCAGCGACGGCGAGGTGTCGGTGCGCCGGGAGCCGCTGGACGACCTGCCCGACGACCTCAGGGCGCTGTTCGAGGAGAAGACCAGCTCATGACCAGCTACGACGTCAACTTGCAGCTGTGGCGCGGCGACCAGGCCGGCGGCGAGCTGCGCGACTACACGGTGGCCTGCGAGGACGGCGAGGTGGTGCTGGACGCCATCCACCGCGTCCAGGCCACCCAGGCCGGCGACCTGGCCGTGCGCTGGAACTGCAAGGCCGGCAAGTGCGGCTCCTGCTCGGCCGAGGTCAACGGCCGCCCGCGGCTGCTGTGCATGACCCGCCTGAACCTCTTCGAGCGCGGCGAGACGGTCACGGTCACCCCGCTTCGCACCTTCCCGGTGGTCCGCGACCTGGTCACCGACGTGTCGTTCAACTACGAGATGGCCAAGCAGGTGCCGGCGTTCGCGCCAAAGCCCCGGGAGGCCGACGGCACCTACCGGATGGCCCAGCAGGACATCGACCGGGTGCAGGAGTTCCACAAGTGCATCGAGTGCTTCCTGTGCCAGAACGTCTGCCACGTGATCCGCGACCACGAGGAGAACAAGCCCAGCTTCGCCGGGCCGCGGATGTTCATCCGCTACGCCGAGCTGGAGATGCACCCGCTGGAGACGGGCGACCGGCGTGAGCTGCTCAGCCGGGAGATGGGCCTTGGGCTATGCAACATCACCAAGTGCTGCACCGAGGTCTGCCCCGAGCAGATCAACATCACCGACAACGCCATCATCCCGCTCAAGGAGCGGGTGGCCGACGTCCGCTACGACCCGATCACCTGGCTGGGCAGCAAGATCCGCCGCCGCCGGCCGGAGGACTAGGCGGCCACCGACCCGCCGAGGCGGGTGAGCAGCCCGACGAAGGCGGCCTCGGAGAAGCCGATCGCGAACGCCACCGCGGCCACCCCGGCCCCCCCGCCGGCCACCGCGACCAGGCCGCCGTCGTCGATCAGGAAGGTGAGCACCCCGGCGGCCACCCCGACCACAACCTGGCCGACGAAGAAGAGCCAGAACTGGCGGGCCTGGGTGCCGAGGGTGACCTCATCGCGGAGCCGGATGAGGCCGCCGAGGGCCGCCCCGGCGGCGCCGGCGGCCCCGGCCGACCACAGCGCCCGGTCGTCGACGACCATCCCGGAGACGGCGACGGCGAAGGCGGCGACGGCCAGCAGCAGGATCAGGATGGTCGGGGCCGTGACCCGCTGCTTGAGCGCCCAGCGGGCCTTGACCGCCTGGGCCTGCGACTCCTTGGCGTGGATCAGCCGGGCCAGCCGCTGGCGGGTCGCCTCGACCTCCTCGGCCCCCGGCGGCGGCGCCGCGTCGGGGTGGCGGGTGACCCCGCCGGGGAGCAGCGCCGGCAGCTCGTCGCCGTACAGCGACCGCCAGGTGCTGACCGTGCCCGGCTGCTCGTCGTACAGGTCGGCCAGCCGGCCGGCCAGGTAGGTCCGGTCGCCCAGCTCGATCAGGAGCCGCTCCAGCTCGAAGCGGCGGCCCAGCAGCAGCTCGAGGGTGAGCGGCACCTCGGTGGGAAGGGCGATGCGCTCGCGCAGCTCGTCCAGGCGCCCGGCGAGGGCAGCGGCCTGCGCCCGGTCGCCGCTGAGGTTGTGGGCGGACCGCAGGTAGAGGGCATCGGCATCGACCACCAGCCGCAGGAAGATCTGGAGATTCTTGACGAACTCGGCGTCGCCGGAGTCCGGGCTGCGCAGGCTCGGCTCCTCGCCGGTGTCGCGGCGTCCGTGGACCAGCAGGCGCTCGAGCAGCCGCCGCTGGGTGAGCACGGCCTCGCTGAGCTCGGTGGTCGCGGGCACGGGGCAACCTCCTCCTTCGGTATTGGTCGGCTGAACAGCATAAACCGGCGTTGACAGCCTGGGTTGCCTGCCAACAAGATCCGTGCCAGCTGGCGACGAGCGAAAGGGGCCGGCAATGGCGCGGACGGGGCGGCCTGGACTGCTGACCGTTGACGACCTGCGAGCCGAGGTGGAGGCCGGGCGGGTCGACACCGTGCTGCTGGCCATGAGCGACATGCAGGGCCGGCTTCAGGGCAAGCGGCTGGCCGCGACCCACTTCCTGGACGACGTGCTCGAGCACAACGCCGAGGGCTGCAACTACCTGCTGGCCGTCGACGTCGACATGAACACCGTGTCGGGGTACGCGATGAGCTCATGGGACCGGGGGTACGGCGATTTCGTCTTCAAGCCGGACCTGGCCACCCTGCGCCTGATCCCCTGGCAGGAGGGCACCGCTCTGGTCATGTGCGATCTCATCTGGGAGGACGGCGGCCCGGTGCTGGCGTCGCCCCGGGGGGTCCTTCGGCGGCAGCTGGAGCGGCTGGCCGACCGCGGCTGGGTGGCCTACTCGGGCACCGAGCTCGAGTTCATCGTGTTCCGCGACAGCTACGAGGAGGCCTGGGCCAAGGCCTACCGCGACCTGCGCCCAGCCAACGACTACAACGTCGACTACTCGCTGCTGGGAACGGCCCGGATCGAGCCGCTGCTGCGCCGCATCCGCAACTCCATGGCCGGGGCGGGCATGCGGGTCGAGTCGGCCAAGGGCGAGTGCAACTACGGCCAGCACGAGATCGCCTTCCGCTACGCCGACGCCCTGGCTACGGCCGACGGGCATGTCATCTACAAGAACGGGGCCAAGGAGATCGCCGCCCAGGACGGCTGCAGCCTGACCTTCATGGCCAAGTACAACGAGCGCGAGGGCAACTCCTGCCACATCCACTTCAGCCTGCGCGGCGCCGACGGCGACGAGACCGTCATGGCCGGCGACCGGCGCCACCACGGGTACTCGGAGCTGATGGAGCAGTTCCTGGCCGGGCAGCTGGCCTGCCTGCGGGAGCTGACCCTGTTCCTGGCCCCCAACGTGAACTCCTACAAGCGGTTCGCGGCCGGCAGCTTCGCCCCGACGGCGGTCGCCTGGGGCCACGACAACCGCACCTGCGCCCTGCGCGTGGTCGGCCACGGCGAGTCGCTGCGGCTGGAGAACCGGGTCCCGGGCGGCGACGTCAACCCGTACCTGGCCCTGGCCGCGATCATCGCCGCCGGCCTCCACGGGGTCGACAAGGGCCTGGCCCTCGAAGAGGAGTTCACCGGCAACGCCTATGTGGCCGACAAGCCGTCGGTGCCCCGGACGCTGCGCGAGGCCCGCGACCTGTTCACCGGCAGCGAGGTCGCCCGCCAGGCCTTCGGCGACGACGTGGTCGACCACTACACCAACATGGCCACTGTCGAGCTGGACGCCTACGACGCCGCCGTGACCGACTGGGAGCGGTTCCGGGGCTTCGAGCGGCTGTGAGCGGTCCGCCGGCCGGGACGGCACTGTTCGAGGTCCGCGACCCGGCCACCGAGGCGGTGATCGAGCGGCTGCCCGCCGCCGACGCCGACGACGCCGACGCGGCCGTCGCCCGGGCGAGGGCCGCGTTCGAGGGCTGGCGGGCCGTCGCCC
>DATENJ010000188.1:0-3002 GCA_035275125.1 Actinomycetes bacterium
TAGAAGCCCTCGAAGTCGGCCCCCGCCACGGATGTCCCTTGTCTCCTGACGATGTTGCCCTACATAGGAGACACCCGTGACGGCGGCCCTGGGTTCCCTTTTCCTGGGAGGTCAGCTCACCCGTCTGAGGGCGGCCACCAGGGGGATGAAGACCCAGAAGGCGAGGCCGAGGCCGATCAGGTTGAAGCGGCCGGCCCAGGGGGCGCGGACGCTGAAGGCGGCCAGCAGGAAGCAGACGAAGGCGGCCAGGTACAGGAGGAACTCGAGCGCGTCGGGCATGGCGCGACTCCTTCCAGATGTGGAGAACAGAACAAGCTCAGCACACCCAGGAAGAATGCGGATCAACCTCCGCAAAACGACTGAGCTTGGGTCGCCGGCTAGAAGGTGTCGGGGGGGCGGTAGGTGCCGAACTCGGCCCGGAGGGCGTCGCTGACCTCGCCGACGGTGGCGAGGTGGCGGAGGGCCTCGCGCATGGGGGGGAGGAGGTTGCCGCCGTCGCGGGCCGCCTCGCGGAGGGCGGCCAGGGCCGACTGGACGGCGTCGCTGTCGCGGGTGGCGCGGATGTCGACCAGGGACTTGGCCTGGGCGTCGGCGATGGCCGGGTCGAGCTGGAGGATGGTGACCGGCTCCTCCTCACCGCCGGCGTAGCGGTTGACGCCGACCACCACCCGGTCGCCCTGCTCGACGGCCCGGAGCTGGTCGTAGGCGGAGCGCTCGATCTCCTCCTTCTGGAACCCGCGCTCGATCGCCGCGACGGCGCCGCCCAGCTCCTCGACCCGGCCCATCAGCCGCCTGGCCGCGGCCTCGACCTCGTCGGTCAGGCGCTCCACGAAGTATGACCCGGCCAGCGGGTCGACCGTGTCGGTGACCCCGGTCTCGTTGGCCAGGACCTGCTGGGTCCGCAGGGCGAGCCGGGCCGCGGCCTCGCTGGGCAGGGCCAAGGCCTCGTCGTAGGCGTTGGTATGGAGCGACTGGGTGCCGCCGAGCACGGCCGCCAGGCCCTGCACGGCCACCCGGACCACGTTGTTGAGCGGCTGCTGGGCGGTGAGCTGGACCCCGGCCGTCTGGGTGTGGAACCGCAGCATGCGCGAGCGCGGCTGCTCGGCCCCGAAGCGGGTGGCCATGAGGTCGGCCCAGATGCGGCGGGCCGCCCGGAACTTGGCCGCCTCGTCGAACAGGGTCGTGCGGGCCACGAAGAAGAAGGCCAGCCGGGGCGCGAACGCGTCGACGGCCAGCCCGGCGTCGACGGCCGCCTGCACATAGGCGATGGCGTTGGAGAGGGTGAAGGCGATCTCCTGCACGGCGGTCGCGCCGGCCTCGGCCATGTGGTAGCCGGAGATGGAGATGGTGTTGAAGCGGGGCAGGTGCTCGGCGCAGTAGGCGAACAGGTCGGTGGTGATCCGCAGCGACGGCGCCGGCGGGTAGATGTAGGTCCCCCGGGCGATGTACTCCTTGAGCACGTCGTTCTGGACGGTGCCGGTGAGGGCGGCCGGGTCGACCCCCTGCTCCTCCCCCACCAGCTGGTAGAGCAGCAGCAGCACGGCCGCCGGGGCGTTGATGGTCATCGAGGTCGAGACCTGGTCAAGCGGGATGCCCTCGAACAGCCGGCGCATGTCGGCCAGGGAGTCGATGGCCACCCCGACCTTGCCGACCTCGCCGGCGGCCATCGGGTGGTCGCTGTCGTAGCCCATCTGGGTCGGCAGGTCGAAGGCCACGCTGAGCCCGGTCTGGCCGTGGTCGAGCAGGTAGCGGAAGCGGGCGTTGGTCTCGGCGGCCGACCCGAAGCCGGCGTACTGGCGCATCGTCCAGGCCCGGCCGCGGTACATGGACGGGTAGATCCCCCTGGTGAAGGGGTCGCGGCCCGGCTCGCCGAGGGCCGCGCCGGGGTCGAAGCCGTCGAGGTCGGCGGGCCCGTAGACCACCTGGATCGGGATGCCCGATTCGGTGTATCGCTGGTCGCCGTCACCCATCGCCGCACCTCCCGAGGTGCTTCTCAGCCTACCCGCTGAGGATGCCGACCGTAACGAACGGAGCCGGGCGGCGATCAAGGGAGCGGCATGCGGACACGAAGGCGCAAGGTCCTTCTCCGAGCGGGGCTCGGGCTGTTCGCCGTGGCCGTGCTGCTCCAGCTGGTGCCGTACGGGCGCGACCACACCAACCCGCCCGTGACCCAGGACGCACCCTGGCCGGACGGGCGGGCTCGGGAGCTGGCCACGGCGGCCTGCTACGACTGCCACAGCAACCAGTCCCGCTGGCCGCCG
Organism: Actinomycetes bacterium; assembly: GCA_035275125.1. Lineage (GTDB taxonomy): Bacteria > Actinomycetota > CALGFH01 > CALGFH01 > CALGFH01 > CALGFH01. The sequence goes on from DATENJ010000188.1 coordinate 2,262, forward strand.
CAGAGCTTCGTGGCGCCGTTCTCGTGGATGATCGCCCGCGACGTCGAGCAGGGCCGCGAGGAGCTCAACTTCTCCACCTGGGACGAGGACGACGGTGAGGCCGACGACGCCGCCGACGCGGTCGCCGACGCCACCATGCCGCCGCGCCGCTACGTGCTCGCCCACCCCGACGCCGCCCTGAGCGACGCCGAGCGCCAGCTCCTGGTCGACGCCCTTGAGGCGATGGACCGCGCCCGCGGCGGCGGCCGCGGCGACGAGGACCGCAGCGGGCCCGGAGGCGGTTAGCCGCGGGCGCGGAAGCCGGCCAGGAACGACTGGAGCTCGTCGCTGGAGGCGGCCCAGCGGCTGGCCGGTGACTGGAACAGGATCGCGTGGCGCCGGCCCCCGGCGGTGAAGGTGATGTCGTAGCCCCTGGTGAGCCGGCCCTCGTTCAGGAAGGTGAACTCCCACTCGGCCGCCGGCACACCCCGGAAGGTGGTCGCCCCAAGGCGCAGCCGCCGGTAGTCGTCGCCCGGGTGCCTGGCCGTGAACGAGCGCTCCAGGCTGCGCTGGGCGGTGAGCGGGGCCATGCCGTCGGTGGTCGGCTGGACCCGGAAGAACCGCTCCCCGCCCGGTTCGGTGAAGTCGATGAACGGCCCCCGGTCGGTCGGCGTCCAGGTGGGAGGGAACGACAGCCGGTAGGTCCCGTCCGGGTCCTGGAAGCTGCGCCAGGCGGCCGGCACCCCCGGCCGCCGGGTCGTG
>DATENJ010000189.1:0-23642 GCA_035275125.1 Actinomycetes bacterium
GGCCACGGCGACCGCCGCCGCGGCCAGCGCGCGGGTCGCGCTCCGCGCACCGGTCACGACCCGCCCGCGTCCTGGGTGGCGAGCACCTCGGGGATGAGGTCGAGCAGCTTGCGCTCGTTGGCGAAGGACATCCGCCGCCTGGCCTCGGCCGGCTCGAACCAGGCGGCGTCCTCCATCTCGTGGTCGTGCTGGGAGAAGTCCCCGCCGACGAAGCGCATCAGGAAGTAGTGGACGAACTTGTGGTACCTGGTCCGCTCGGGCGCCCAGACGAACCAGTAGTCGATCGTGTCGAGGGGGCCGATCAGCTCGGCCTCGAGGCCCGTCTCCTCGCGAACCTCGCGCAGGGCGGTCTCGGTGACCGTCTCGCCCTCCTCCTGGGCACCCTTGGGCAGGGTCCACTGGAGGCTGCCCCTGGCCGAGCGGTGGGCGACCAGGGCCACCGGGGCGTCGGGTCGCGTCTCGGCCAGCACCACCCCGCCGGCCGAGACGGCACGGGCCGTCCGCACGGTCAGTTCGCCTGCCTGGTGATACTGGCCACGACCGCGCTGGTCGCCTTGATGAGGTCGGCCCCCCGGACCTTGAGGATCACGCCGGGCTCGCCGGCGGCCGCGTAGACGACGTCCTGGTCGGCCACCTGCTCGTCGACGACCAGGGTGGACCGGCATTCCAGGGCCACCGGCGGCACAAAGGCCAGCAGGTAGCCGGTCAGGCCGGGGGCCCGGTCGGGCGGGACCGGGTCGAGGTCGAGACGTCCAAGCAGCTCGGCGACGCTGGCGGTGTCGACCTCGGCGTCGGCTGGGGCGAGGACGACCACGCAGCCGTCATCGTCGGCCAGCAGGGTCGGCCGGCCGACGGCCCGTGGTGGCAGGCCGAGGACACCAGGCGCGGTCGAGAGGTCGCGGAGCGGTCCCGGGAGCTGGGAGAGCTCATGCACAACGTCATCGTCGAGCAGGTGGTTGTGGACGTCGATGCTTGATCGCACGGGATCTCCAGAAATGCGAGCGCGGCGGTCGAGCGCACCCGAGTATAGCGGGAGGCCGGAGCAAAGATTGCCCCGGCCTCAGAGTGGAGTCCCCCAACGACATGGGGCCCGTCAGCGCGACCCGCCTTTACGGCCGATCTTCTGGTAGAACTCGATCCCGTAGCGCTGCTTGGTTGTCTCGCCGCCCTTCTTCCCGCCCATCCGGCCGATCTTCCCAAAGAAGTCGTCGCCGTAGCGCTTCTTGGTGGTCTGGCCACCCTTGCGGCCGGCCTCGGCCCTGCTCATCTTCGTGGTGTCCGGCATCCGACCACCTCCTCCCCGGACCGGTTGCCCTGGTTGTCCTTCCCTAAACCACTTGAACGGGTAGAGCACCCCGGGGCGCGTATGCTTCCGGGCATGCCGGAGCTCTCCCCAGCCCAGCGCGAAGCCCTTGGCGCGCTGCTCAACGCGGCCCCCTTCGCAGGCGTCGTCCGCGATCTCGGCCGCCGCTTCGCCGACCGTGGCCATGAGCTGTACCTGGTGGGTGGGACGGTGCGCGACGCCCTGCTCGACCGGGCCTCGCCCGACGTCGACCTGACCACCGACGCCACCCCCGACCAGATCCTGGCCGTCGTCCGGGCCGGGCGCTGGAGCGACGGCGTCTGGCTCCAGGGGGTGCGCTACGGCACCGTCGGGGTCCGCAAGGGCGACTTCCGGCTGGAGATCACCACCTTCCGCTCCGACGTCTACCGCGAGGACTCGCGCAAGCCCGAGGTCACCTTCGGCCGCTCGATCGAGGAGGACCTGGCCAGGCGGGACTTCACCGTCAACGCGATGGCCATGAAGCTGCCCGACGGCCCGTTCGTCGACCCCCACGGCGGCCTCGGCGACCTGGCGGCCAAGCGGCTGCTGACCCCCTCCAGCCCGGAGGTGTCGTTCGAGGACGACCCGCTGCGGATGCTCCGGGCGGCCCGCTTCGCCTCTCAGCTCGGGCTGGTGCCGACCCCCGAGACGCAGGCCGCCATCACCGAGCGCCGTGAGCGGCTCCAGATCGTCTCCCGCGAGCGGGTCCGCGACGAGCTGAGCAAGCTGCTGCTGGGCCGGGAGCCGGCCAGGGGCCTGTGGCTGGCCGTCAACACCGGCCTGGCAGACGAGTTCCTGCCCGAGCTGCCGGCCCTGGCCCTCGAGCAGGACCCGGTCCACCGCCACAAGGACGTGCTGCGGCACACCATCGCGGTGGTCGAGCGGGCGACCGCCTTCGACGCCGACGAGCCCGACCTCACCCTGCGCATGGCCGCGCTGCTCCACGACATCGGCAAGCCCCGCACCCGCAAGGTCGACGACGAGGGGGTCAGCTTCCACCTCCACGAGGTGGTGGGGGCCAAGATGGCCGAGCGCCGGCTGACCGAGCTCCGCTACCCGTCGGACTTCATCGCCGACGTTCGCCAGCTGGTCCTGCTCCACCTGCGGTTCCACACCTACCGGCTCGGCTGGACCGACTCGGCGGTGCGGCGATATGTGCGCGACGCCGGCCCGCTGCTGGACCGGCTGAACTTCCTGGTCCGCTCCGACTGCACCACCCGCAACGTGTTCAAGGCCAGGCAGCTGGCCGGGTACTCGGACGAGCTGGAGGAGCGGATCGCCCGGCTGGAGGCCGAGGAGGAGCTGGCCAGCATCCGGCCCCCGCTCGACGGCCGCCAGGTGATGGAGCTGCTCGGGGTCCCCCCCGGCCCGGTGGTCGGCCAGGCCCTTGCCCACCTGCTGGAGCTGCGCCTCGACCACGGCCCGATGTCGGAGGAGGAGGCCACCGAGGCCCTCCGGGCCTGGGCGGCCTCCCAGGGGATCGCTAGAGCCTGACGACCAGGCCCTCGTCGGGGCCGAGGCGCAGCGGCCGCAGGCCGACCCGCTGGCCGGCCGCCCGGCCCGGGTCGGTGGCCAGCTCGAGGCGACCCTCTTCGGGCCCGTCGACCTGGTTCTCGACCTGGTACTCGAGCGGCTGGCCGGTGAAGTTGAGCGCCACCAGCAGCCGCTCGTCCCCCGCGGTCCTCAGATAGGCGTAGCAGCCGCCGGGGGTGTCGGGAAGCGAGCGGTAGTCGCCCTCGCGGAGGGCGGCCGAGCCCTTGCGGAACCAGATCAGCCGCCGGAACAGGCTGAGCATGGAGCCCGGGTCGTCGCGCTGGGCGGCCACGTTAACTCTGGCCGCCTCCTGGCCCACCGGCAGCCACGGGTCCCCGCCGAAGCCGGCGCCGGGAGCGGCGTCCCACTGGACCGGGGTGCGCTCGGGGTCGCGACCGTCGACGTCGACCACCCGGTCGGGCGGGACCTCGCCGTCGGCCTGGCCGATCTCGTCGCCCATGTAGACGAACGGGGTGCCGCGCAGGGTGAGCAGCAGCATGGCCGCCACCCGGGCCCGGGCCTGGCCGTTGCCGCCCTCGTCATAGCGGCTGGCGATCCGTGACACGTCGTGGTTGCTGAGCATCCACGCCGGCCAGGCGTCGGGCGGCAGCAGCCCGTTGAACTCCTCGACCACCGACCGGAAGGCCTCGGCCTTCCACGGCTGGGACTGGAACACGAAGTTGTGGACCAGGTGGAACTCGTCCTCACCGGAGCCGTAGTAGCGGGCCAGCCGCTCCAGGTCGAGCAGGTAGACCTCGCCGACGGCCATGCGGTCGTCGTAGCTGTCGAGGGTCTGGCGGAAGCGACGCAGGATCTCGTGGACCTCCGGCCAGTCCTCGTCCCGGCGGGGGACCGCCTTCAGCTTGGCCCGCCGGCTGTCCCTGGCCTCCTGGGTCTCGCCCAGGTCCTCGGGGTCCAGCTCGACCAGCGGGTTGTCGAGCAGCTCGGGGTCGCGGGACATCTTGTGGGCCACGTCGACCCGGAAGCCGTCGACGCCCCGGTCCAGCCAGAAGCGCATCACGTCGTCCATGGCCTTGCGGACCTCGGGGTTCCACCAGTTGAGGTCGGGCTGCTCCGGGGTGAACGAGTGCAGGTACCACTGGCCGGTGGCCTCGTCGAAGGTCCAGGCCCTGCCGGCCCGGGGGAACGAGCTCGTCCAGTTGTTGGGCGGCGAGCCGTCCGGCCGGGAGTCGGCCCAGACGTACCAGCCACGCTTGGGGTTGTCCCGCGAGGATCGCGACTCCAGGAACCAGGGGTGCTGGTCGGAGGTGTGGTTGGGGACCAGGTCGACCACCACCCGGATGCCGCGGGCGTGCGCCTCGGCGACTAGCCGGTCGAAGTCGTCGAGGGTGCCGAAGACGGGGTCGACGTCGGTGTAGTCGGCGACGTCGTAGCCGAAGTCGGCCATCGGCGACGGGTAGAACGGCGACAGCCAGATGGCGTCCACCCCCAGCGACCCGGGGGTGCCGTCGTTCAGGTGGTCGAGCCTGGACGTGATCCCGGCCAGGTCGCCCACGCCGTCGCCGTTCGCGTCGGCGAAGCTACGCGGGTAGATCTGGTAGATGACCCCGTGCCGCCACCAGTTGGTGCTGCCCAAGTGGCGGCCTCCCTCAGCTGTCGGCGCCGGCGGCGAACTCCTCGACCAGGCGGCGGGCCTCGTCGTCGGTGTACTGCACCGGCGGCGACTTCATGAAGTAGGCGGCGGGGCCGAGCAGCGGCCCGCCGATGCCGCGGTCGAGGGCGAGCTTGGCGCAGCGGACGGCGTCGATGACCACGCCGGCCGAGTTGGGGGAGTCCCAGACCTCCAGCTTCAGCTCCAGGTTGAGCGGCACGTCGCCGAAGGCGCGGCCCTCGACCCGGATGTAGCACCACTTGCGGTCGTCCAGCCAGGGCACGTAGTCGCTCGGGCCGACGTGGACGTTGCGCTTGCCCAGGTCGTGGTCGACCTGAGAGGTGACGGCCTGGGTCTTGGAGATCTTCTTGGACTCCAGCCGGCTGCGCTCCAGCATGTTCATGAAGTCCATGTTGCCGCCGAAGTTCAGCTGGTAGGTGCGGTCGATGTGGATGCCGCGGTCCTCCATCAGCCGGCTCAGCACGCGGTGGACGATGGTGGCGCCGACCTGGGACTTGATGTCGTCGCCGATGATCGGCACCCCGGCCCGGGTGAAGCGCTCGGCCCACTCGGGGCGGCCGGCGATGAACACCGGCAGGCAGTTCACCAGGGCCACGCCGGCCTTGAGGGCCTGCTCGGCGTAGTAGCGGGCGGCCTCTTCGGAGCCCACCGGCAGGTAGCAGACGAGCACGTCGGCGCCGGAGGCGGCCAGGGCGACGGCCACGTCGGTCGGGGCGGTGTCGGACTCCTGGATGGTCTCGGCGTAGTACTGGCCCAGACCGTCGAAGGTCGGCCCACGCTGCACCTCGACCCCGAGCGGGGGCACGTCGGCGAACTGGATGGTGTTGTTCTCGCCGGAGCGGATGGCCTCGGAGAGGTCACGCCCCACCTTCTTGGCGTCGACGTCGAAGGCGGCCACGAACTCGATGTCGCGGACGTGGTAGCCGCCAAGCTCGACATGCATCAGACCGGGGACCTGGTCACCAGGCTCGGCGTCGGCGTAGAAGTGGACGCCCTGCACCAGCGACGATGCGCAGTTGCCCACGCCGACGATCGCGACGCGTAGCTTTCCCATCGGTTCTGGTCTCCTCCTGTACGGCGCGGCCTACCCGGTCTGAGCGGGAAGGCGGGGGTCGCGCGGGGACTGGGGAAGCTGGGCCGGGGGCCCAGCCGGGTCCTGCTCGGCGGCGCTCTCGGTGGAGCGCCGCTCGCGGGCGATCAGGCGGTCGAGCCAGGCGATCTCGCGCTCGCGCTCGTCCAGCCCGTGGTCCATCAGCTCGATGGTGTAGGCATCCATGCGCTCGCGGGCTGTCCGCACCGAGGCACGCAGGTCGGCCAGCCGCTCCTGGAGGTAGCCGCGCCGCCGCTCGAGCTGATAGAGGCGGGCCTCCGGCCGCAGGTAGCGGAAGAAGGCCAGTCGCATGGAGAACCGGTCATGCTCCAGCTCGTGGCCGTCGGCCGTCTCGAGGAGCTGGTGGAACAGCTGGTTGCCCTTGTCGGTCAACCGGTAGACATGCTTCTTGCGCGAGGTGAACGGCGACACCTCGACATGGAGGGCCCCGTCGGTGGCCAGCCGCTTGAGACAGGGGTACAGCGACCCGAAGCTGACTCGCCAGAAGGCCCCGAGCTTGACCGAGAGCTGCTTCTTGAGCTCGTAGCCAGACATCGGTGTCTCCTTGAGCAGCCCAAGCACGGCCAGCTCGAGCACGAAGCACGTCCCCTCTTGCCTGTGGTTCACTACTGCAACTCGACCCGATGTATCGGCTCGATGTATCGACACGATAGGTACGCCAGCGCGAGTATGTCAACTCGCGTTGTCAAGCCGTTACCTCCCAGGTGCAGCCGTTAGGGGCCGGGTACACTGGCGCCGAGATGCGGCTGGTCGACTACACCCTGGCCAAGCGGGCGAAGCTCACCGAGCTCCGTGGCGGCCGCCTGTCGCGCGACGACGTCTGCGACGCCCACCCGGAGCTGCTCCGGGCCGCCCGCAACGTCGGCGAGCGGACCCCGACCCCCTGCCCGGTCTGCGAGACCGAGCCGCTGGTCCACGTCACCTACGTGTTCGGCGACGCCCTGCGTCAGGCCAACGGCCGTGTCTGGCCCCGCACCGGGCTGGCCGACCTGCACCGCTCCATGGACGAGGTCGCCTGCTACGTGGTCGAGGTCTGCACCGCCTGCTGCTGGAACCACCTCGCCCAGCGCTACCTCCTGGGCCGCCGCCACGTCGGCTGAATCGGCTTCCGGGCACGGTTGGAGTAGCATTCTCGCGCTATGGCAGCACCCCCGATCACCCCCACCCGGGCCGCCAGGCACCAGCAGCAGGGCCGACCGCAGGTCAAGGAGCGCAAGCAGGCACCCCCCAGCCGCTCCCGCCTCCGTCGAGTCCTGCGCTGGACGCTGTGGCTGGCCGTGCCGGCCGTGGCCATCGCCCTGGGCACGGTCGTCGGGCTGATCTACGCCTTCGCCCGCGTGCCCGTGCCGTCCGAGGTCCCGACCGCCCAGACGATCGTGTTCCTCGACGAGACCGGCAGGCACGAGATCGGCACCCTCTCGGCGCAGGAGAACCGCCGGGTCGTCCATCTGAAGCAGATCCCCGAGCACGCCCGCCGGGCAGCCCTGGCCGCCGAGGACCGTGACTTCTACGACCACGGGGCCATCTCCTGGCGCGGGCTGGCCAGGGCGAGCGTGGCCAACCTGCGTGGCGGCCGGATCTCCGAGGGCGGCTCGACCATCACCCAGCAGTACGTGAAGAACGCCTTCCCGGGGGTTGGCCGCGACCGGACCCTGTTCCGCAAGCTCAAGGAGGCGGTGCTCGCGGTCAAGCTGGAGCGCAAGTTCTCCAAGGACCAGATCCTCGAGTTCTACATGAACACGGTGTACTACGGCCGCGGGGCCTACGGGATCGACGCCGCCGCCCGCACCTACTTCAAGACCAAGGTCGAGTACCTGAAACCGGCCCAGTCGGCGCTGCTGGCCGGCGTGATCCGCAGCCCCGAGTTCTACGGCAAGAAGGACCACGCCGTCTCGCTCAAGGTGCGGCGCGACTACATCCTCCAGGCGATGGTCGACCGGGGCTGGCTGACGGCCAAGGACGGGCGCGCGGCCATCAAGTCGAAGCTGGGCGTCTCGTGGAAGGCCAGGCCGCAGGGGATCGCCAACTCCAAGGCGCCCTTCTTCCTGGAGAAGGTCCGCCAGTACCTGGTCGCCCGCTACGGCGCCGAGGCGGTCAACCTGGGCGGCCTGCGGGTCCGGACCACCCTGGACATGAAGATGCAGGAGCAGGCCGAGCAGACGGTCAAGCGGATCCTGGACAACCCCAAGACGGACCCCAAGGCGGCACTGGTCTCCATCGACCCCCGGAACGGGGCGGTGCGGGCCATGTACGGCGGCTGGAACTTCAAGACCCGCCAGTTCAACTACGCCACCAACGCCATCCGCCAGGCCGGCTCGACCATGAAGCCGTTCGTGCTCGCCCAGGCGCTGAACGACGGCCTCTCGGTCAACTCGGTGTACCCGGGCCCGGCGCAGCTGATCGTCAACGGCGAGGACTTCAAGAACTACGGCGACACCAACTACGGCCAGATGACCCTCAGGGACGCCACCCGGCTGTCCGTCAACACCATCTACGTGCAGCTCATGCAGCAGGTGAAGCCCGACCGGGTGGCCAAGTTCGCCAAGACCCACGGGCTCGAGGCCGAGCTCGGCGGCTCGGGCGATCCCAAGCGGGACCCGCGGCCGCTCGAGGACCCGCCCGTGCTCAAGCCGGTGCTGGCCCTGTCCCTCGGCTCGGGGGACGTGACCACCCTCCAGCTCGCCTCGGCCTTCGGGACCTGGGCCAACCGCGGCATCCACCAGGCACCGCACCTGGTCGAGAAGGTGGTCGACGCCAAGGGCCGGGTGCTCGAGCAGCACCCCGGCAACCCCCAGGGCGCCCAGGTGATCGCCCAGGTGCACGCCGACACCATGAACATGGTCCTGCGGGGCGCGGTCGAGAACGGCACCGGCCACGCCGCCAGGCTCTTCGGCCGCGAGGTGGCCGGCAAGACCGGGACGACCAGCGACTACACCGACGCCCGGTTCGTCGGCTACACCTCCGACCTGGTCACCTCGGTCTGGCTCGGCTTCGACAACCCGAAGCACAAGCTGGTCGGCGTCCGCGGTCTGGCCGGGGTGTCCGGCGGGTCGCTGCCCGCCCTGATCTGGCACGACTACATGGACCTGGCCACCCGTAACCGGCCCAACGCGCCGTTCGTGGCCCCGGCCGACCTCGGCGGGGTGGTGCTGAACTCGACCACCACGGCCCCGCCGACCACCGTCCCTCAGCCGACCCAGCCCGGGCCGCCGAACCCGCCGCCAACCGTGCCGGCGCCCACCCAGCCCGGCCAGTCGCTGCCGCCGACCACGCTGACCCTTCCCGGTCCGGGACCCGACCCGACCACCCCGGCCTAGGCAGGCCAGGGGGCATGAAGGCCGCGACCGCGGCGAACGGCACCCGGCGTGGCCCGGCCTGGGCCAGGTCCATGGGTCGGGACCAGGCCGCCGGTGGCACGGCCGACTGGCTGGTGATCGGGCTGTGGCTGCTCACCCGGGCCGTCCTGCTGGTCGTCTCGCTCAACCCGCGGCTGTACTCGGCCGCCCTGTTCGGGGACGTCCGCTTCTACGGGGCGAAGGTGGAGCGCATGTTCCAGGGCGAGCTGCCCTACCGGGACGTCGCCACCGAGTACCCGCCGGGCAGCGTGCCCTTCACCATCCTGCCCGCCCTGGTGAACGGCACCGGCGGCGGCTACCGGCTGGCCTTCGCCTGCGAGATGCTGCTGGTCGACGCCGTCGGGCTGTGGGCGGCGACCCGCCTCGGCCGGGTTGTCGACGCCGGCCGCCGCCGCATCCCCCTGGCCTACGTGCTGGCCATGGTGGCGGTTGGGCCGCTGCTGGTGCTCCGCTTCGACCTCGTGCCGGCGGTGTGCGTGCTGGTGGCGGTGGCGATGGCCGCCGAGGGGCGGTTCGGCTGGGCCGCGGCCGCCCTCGGGTACGGCACCGCGGCCAAGATCTTCCCCGGGGTGCTGGCCCCGCTGCTGGTGCTTGGCATGGTGCCGGCGCTCGGGTGGCGGCGGTCACTGCTGCGGACGGTGCCGCCGTTCCTGGCCGGGTTCGGCCTGACCGTGGTGCCGGCGCTGGTCCTCTCGGTCAGGGGGACGGCCGACTCGGTGCTGTACCACGTGCAGCGGGGGGTGCAGATCGAGAGCCTCTGGGCCAACCTGATCGGCATCGCCCACCTGTTCGGCCTGCCCGCCCAGACCGTGTACGGCTTCGGCGCCTACGACCTGAGCTCGAGCCTGTCAGGGCCCTTCAAGGCGCTGTCCGGGGTGGCCACCCTTGCCGCCCTCGCCGCCGCGGCCTGGCTGGTCTGGCGCCGGGCCAGGGCGCAGGGCGGACTCGGCCCGGCCGACTGGGCTGGCGCCTTCACCCTCGGGACCTTCGCCTTCGTCCTGCCCACCAGGGTGCTGTCGCCCCAGTACCTGGTCTGGCTCTGCGCCCCCATGGTCGGGCTGGCCCTGGTCCTCGCCGGCCGGCGGGCGCTCTGGACGCTGGTCGCGGCCGCCGTGGTCAGCCAGGTCGTGTTCCCCTTCCGGTACACCCAGCTGCGCCGCCTCTACCCCTTCGACATCGGCCTGCTGACCCTGCGCAACCTGCTCCTGCTGGTCGCCTGCGCACTGGTCGTCCAGGCCTTCAACCGCAGGCCAGCGGCCCGCGAGGGGGCTGTGGAAACCGGCGGGTGACTGTCGGGGGCTGATGGCAGACTCGCTCCATGGCTGGGACCATCGAGACACCCCAACCGGAGCCGGCGGCTGGCGACGCGGGCTGTGCGCCTGCTACCCTCGGCCGGCTTCACACTCCTGCTCCCACAACGGGGGCCGCATAGTCCAGAGGAGGTGACATGCGTCACTACGAAGTCATGCTGATCCTCGACCCCAGCCTGGAGGACAAGGACGCCAAGGCGGCGGTGGATCGGTTCCTGACCACCGTCACCAGCCGTGGCGGCACGGTCGGCAACATCGACCACTGGGGCAAGCGCCGGTTCGCCTACGAGATCCGGCACCTTGAAGAGGGCTACTACACGGTCGTCGACCTCGAGGCGGCGCCCGAGACGGTCGACGAGCTGTCGCGGGTGCTCTTCCTGGCCGACAATGTGGTCCGGCACAAGGTCATCCGGCCCGAGGCCGCCTGACCGGCGTCTCCTTCCCCGCTGGCCCCGCCCGAGGCCGCACTGGCCGAGGTCGAGGCCGTCGTACTGGTTCGTGCCCGGCCTGGAGCCGGCGCGGGATGCGAGAGGTGGTACACCACAAGTGGCAAACGACAACCAAGTCATGCTCGTCGGCAACCTGACCGACGACCCTGAGCTGCGCTTCACCCCCAACGGGGCGGCCGTGGCCAACTTCCGGCTGGCCGTCACCCCGCGCGTCCGCGAGGGCGACTCCTGGAAGGACGGGGAGACCTCGTTCTTCCGGATCAACGTCTGGCGCCAGCAGGCCGAGAACGTGGCCGAGACCCTTCAGAAGGGCACCCGGTGCATCGTGGTCGGCCGGCTCCGGACCCGCTCCTGGGAGACCCCCGAGGGCGAGAAGCGCTCCGTCACCGAGGTCGAGGCCGACGAGATCGGCCCCAGCCTCAAGTTCGCCACCGCCAAGGTCGAGCGCTCCAGCCGGGGCGGCTCGGGTGGTGGCGGCGGCGGCGGCGACTGGGCGGGCAGCGCGGCCGGGGCGAGCAAGGGTGGTCAGTTCAACGACGAGCCGCCGTTCTAGAGAACGGCGGGGACCCCGAAAGGCAGTACCTGCATGCCCAAGAGCACCTTCCAGCGCAAGCCAAAGCGCAAGTTCTGTCAGTTCTGCGCCGAGCACCAGGACTACATCGACTACAAGGACGTCAACCTGCTGCGCAAGTTCATGAGCGACCGGGGCAAGATCCGCGCTCGCCGGGTCACCGGCAACTGCGCCCAGCACCAGCGCGACGTCGCCGCCGCCGTCAAGAACGCCCGGGAGATGGCCCTACTCCCGTACTCCATTCGATAGGAGCGCCCCCCAGTGAAGGTCATCCTGAACCAGGAGGTCCGTGGGGTCGGGGCGCCCGGCGACATCGTCGACGTCTCGGCCGGCTACGGCCGCAACTACCTGCTGCCCCGCAACCTGGCCCGCCTGGCCACCCCCGGCGCCATCCGGCAGGCGGAGGGCATCCGGGCCCGCCGGGCCGAGCGCGAGATCGCCGACCTGGAGCAGGCCCGCTCCATCGCCGGCCACCTCGAGGCCCTCAAGGTGACGATCCCCGCCAAGGCCGGCAAGGAGGGGCGCCTGTTCGGGTCGATCACGACCCCGCAGGTCGCCGACGCGGTCGAGCGGACCGGCGGCACCTCCATCGACCGGCGCCGCATCCACCTGGACGCTCCCATCAAGTCGATCGGCACCCACCGCCTCACCATCCGGCTCCATCCCGAGGTCGAGGCGACCGTCAACGTGGAGGTCGTACCCGGCTAGGCGGGGCAGCGACGAGCAAGGAGAACGGCAATGGCCATCCGCCCCGTCTCTGACGGCGGCTCGCGGGCCAGCGCTTCCCCAGCCTACGAGCGTGTCCCACCGCACAACGTCGAGGCCGAGGAGTCAGTCCTCGGTTCCATGCTGCTCTCCAAGGACGCCATCGCCGAGGTCCTCGAGCTCCTGCGCGAGGACGACTTCTACCGCCCGGCCCACCGAACGGTGTTCCGCTCGGTCCTCGAGCTGTACGGCCACGGCGACGCCGTCGACGCCGTCACCGTCCAGGAGGAGCTGCGCCGCAACGGCTCCCTGGCCGACATCGGCGGCGCCCCGTTCCTCCACACCCTGGTGGCCAGCGTCCCCACCGCCGCCAACGCCACCTACTACGCCCGCATCGTCAAGGAGGCGGGCGTCCTGCGCCGCCTGATCGACGTCGGCACCCAGATCGTCCAGCTCGGCTTCGAGACCCCCCAGGACACCGAGCGCGCCGTCGACATCGCCGAGTCCCTCGTCTACCAGGTCGCCCAGGGCCGGGTCACCGAGGACTACCACTCCCTCCGCGACGTCCTCACCGGCACCCTCGAAGCGATCGAGCGCCTCCACGAGGACCACCGCGAGATCACCGGCGTCCCCACCGGCTTCCCCGACCTCGACCGCCTCACCTCCGGCCTCCAGCCGTCCAACCTCATCATCGTCGCCGCAAGACCAGCAGTGGGCAAGTCAACGTTAGGCCTCGATGTGGCCCGGCATGCGGCGGTTCGGGGGTCGGTGCCGACGGTGGTGTTCTCGTTGGAGATGAGCCGGACCGAGCTGGTGCAGCGGTTGATGTGTGCCGAGTGCACGGTGGACATGCAGCGGCTGCGGACCGGGCGGATGGAGGAGTCGGACTGGACCCGGCTGACCAGGTCGCTGGGGAAGCTGGCGGATGCGCCGCTGTTCATTGACGACTCGCCGGGGACGACGATGATGGAGATCAGGGCCAAGTGCCGGCGGCTAAGGCAGCGCCACGGGCTCGGGCTCGTGGTTGTCGACTACCTCCAGCTGATGCAGCCGAGCAAGCGGTTCGAGAGCCGCCAGCAGGAGGTCAGCGAGATCTCCCGGTCGCTGAAGCTGCTGGCCAAGGAGCTCGAGGTCCCGGTCATCGCCATCTCCCAGCTGTCGCGCCAGCCGGAGGCCCGGTCGGACAAGAAGCCGATGCTGTCCGACCTGCGCGAGTCCGGTGCCCTGGAGCAGGACGCCGACATGGTCCTGTTCATCTACCGCGACGACCTCTACGACCCCGAGTCCCCTCGCAAGGGCGAGGCCGACCTGATCCTGTCCAAGCACCGCAACGGCCCGACCGACACCGTGACCGTCACCTTCCAGGGCCAGTACTCACGGTTCGCGCCAATGGCCGCCCGAAGCCTGTAGGAGACGAACCCATGCGCAAGATCATCGCCGGCCTGTTCATCTCGCTCGACGGCGTCGTCGAGAACCCGCAGGACTGGCACTTCCCGTACTTCAACGACGAGATGGGCGCCGCCGTCACGGCGACCCTCGGCGCGGCCGACATCGTGCTGTTCGGTCGCACGACCTACGACAGCTTCGCCGGGGCGTGGCCGGAGCGGGAGGCGGCCGGCGAGGAGGACGCCGAGATGGCCAGGTCGCTCGGCGACGTCCGCAAGATCGTCGTGTCGAACCAGCGGCTGGAGTTCACCTGGCGCAACTCTGAGCAGCTGGAGGGCGACCTTGTCGAGACCGTCACCGCCCTGAAGAACGAGCCGAGCGAGGGGGCCATCGGCCTGAGCGGGTCGGTCTCGGTCGTCCGCCAGCTGCTGGCCGCCGGGCTGCTGGACGAGCTGCACCTGCTGGTGCACCCGATCGCCGTCCGCAAGGGCATGCGGCTGTTCGACGAGGGCGACACCCCGATCCCGCTGACGCTGCTCTCGTCCGAGACCTTCAAGACGGGGGTGCTGAACCTCGTCTACGGGCCCGCCGGGTCGCCCGGCGACGGCACCTACGAGGACGCCAAGCTCCACCTGTCCCGGCCCGAGCAGTAGCCGCGCGACCCGGGGGTCGGTGAGAAGAGGCTCAGGATGCAGATCCCATGGCTCGAGATCGGGCTGGTCCTGCTCCTGGTGGTGATCAACGCCGCCTTCGCGGGCAGCGAGGTCGCACTGATCTCGCTGCGCGAGGGGCAGCTGCGCCGCCTTGAGCATGAAGGGGAGCAGGGCCGGCTGGTGGCCAGGCTGGCCCGCGACCCCAACCAGTTCCTCTCCACCATTCAGATCGGCATCACCCTGGCCGGCTTCCTGGCCTCGGCCGCGGCGGCGGTCTCCCTGGCCCAGCCGCTGGTCCCGCTGCTCGAGGGCCTCGGCCGGGCGGCCGAGCCGGTGGCCGTGCTCCTGGTCACCGTGGTGCTCACCTACCTGACCCTTGTGGTCGGCGAGCTCGCCCCCAAGCGCATCGCCCTCCAGCGACCGGAACGGTGGGCCCGGCGGGCGGCCAGGCCCCTTGCCGTCGTCTCCACCCTGACCCGCCCCGCCGTCTGGCTGCTCTCCAAGTCGACCGACCTGCTGGTCCGGCTGGCCGGGGCCGATCCGGGCCGGCAGCGCGAGGAGGTGACCGAGGAGGAGGTCCGCGACATGATCGCCTCCGGCGCCGTCTTCCGGCCCGAGCAGCGCCGGATCCTGGCCGACACGATCGAGCTCGGCGAGCGGCGGCTCAGCGACGTGCTCGTGCCCCGCCGCGACGTGGTCGCCATCCCGGCCGAGGCCACGGTTGAGGAGGCGATCCAGACGCTGCTCCAGAGCACCCACGGCCGCGCCCCGGTCGACCGCGGCGACCTCGACAACGTGCTCGGCCTGGTGACGCTCCAGGACCTGGTCGGCGCCGAGGGGCTGGTCGCCGACCGCGTCCGGCCGATCCTGGCCCTGCCCGAGTCGATGGGGGTGCTGGACGCCCTGCGGCGCCTCCAGGCGGCACGCGGGCAGCTGGCCATCGTGGTCGACGAGTACGGCGGCACCGCCGGGATCATCACCGTCGAGGACCTGCTCGAGGAGCTGGTGGGCGAGATCTACGACGAGTTCGACCCGGACTTCCGCGGCGTCCAGCACCGGCCCGACGGCTCCAAGGTCCTTCCCGGGTCGTTCCCCGTCCACGACCTCCCGGACCTCGGCGTCTCCCTGCCCGAGGGCTCGTACGCGACCGTGGCCGGGCTGATCCTGGAGCGGCTCGGACGCATCCCGGCCGAGGGCGACGCCGTCGAGGTCGACCGGTGGCGGCTGGAGGTGCTCGTCATGGACCGCAACGCCATCAGCCGGGTCCGCCTGGTCCCCCTCGGCGACGACAGCCGTCCCGGCTGAGCGGCGCGCTCCCGGGTGGCGCGCTCCCGGGTCAGGAGGACCCGAGGGCGACCGGCCGGCCGGTGGTGGTGCGGAGCAGGGCGGTGACGGTGGCCCAGCCGCGGGTCGGGGCCGCGGCGGCGGGGGAGTAGCCGGGGGCTGCGAGGGGGATGCGGACCCGCAGGGCGCGGGGGAGGGTGCGGAACTCGATCGGCGGGTCGAGGACCAGGGCCTCGCCGTCGATGCCGATCTCCACCGGCTGCCCGGACTGGAGCTGGAAGCTGGCGCCGGCCCACTCGACCCAGCCCGGCGGGCGCCAGCTCCGGCCGGCGGCCTCGGACTGGAGCAGGCGGGCGATCTCGCCCGAGGTCCGGAAGGTGGCGGCAACGATGCCGAGGTTGCCGGCGTCGAGGCGGCGGCGGGAGCCGAACCCCTCGCCGCTGCCCAGCTCGTAGCGGTCGTTGGAGACCAGGATCAGGTGGGCCGATGCGTGCTCGGTGCCGTCGGGGCCGGTGAAGCGAAGGTCGAGCGGGGTGGCCTCGGGGCCGAGCATGGTGGGCAGCAGCTCGAGGGCGGTGCCGACCTTGCGGTCCCGGTAGGCGGGGGACTGGACGATCTTGGCGTACAGCCCGGCGGTGGCGTTGTTGACGAACACCCGCTCGCCGACAAGGCCGAGGTCGATGCGCCGCTCCACCGCCGCCCCGAAGGCGTCGAGGGCGCCGGCCACGTCCCCGCGGTCAAGGCCGAGGTCCATGGCCAGGTGGTTGCGGGTACCGGCGGGCACGCACACGAACCCGACGCCGCTGGCCGCGGCCACCCCGGCGACCAGCGCCTGGGAGCCGTCCCCGCCGGCCATCCCGATCACGTCGGCACCTCCGGCGACGGCCTGCTCGGCCAGCCGGCGCAGGTCGTCCCCGGGGGCAAGGACCACGGGCTCGATCCCGCGCCGCCGCGCCTCCTCGACCAGGTTGAAGCGCTCGACCTTGCCGCCGCCCGACTTGGGGTTCAGCAGCAGGACCGGCCGGGCGGCCGGGCCGACCGGCTCCCCCGGGGTCGGGCGGCTCTTCAGCGACCGGATGTCCCGGCCGAGCGCGTGCCTGGCCGCCACCCCGCCGGCCACGATCAGTCCCACCATCACCCCCAGCGCGGGCAGGCTCCGGAGGGCGCCGACCACGAACGCGACCGACGCCGCCAGGGTGACCACGGCCAGCACCGCGGCCAGGGTGCGCCGCAGGCCGGTCCGGGTGACGGCGTAGGCGGCGGCGCCCACCCCGAGGCTGAAGCACGCGACCGCCGCGGCCAGGACCAGCGGCCGCTGCAGCAGCACGGCCACGAGCTCCACGAGCACGGCGACCGGCGCCAGGAGCGCCACCACCGCGCTCACCCTGCGCCCAAGGGGCACCGACTTCATGCTCCGCCCTCCATCGCCGACCGTTGCATCTTGGCCGGGCAGCGTGAGCAGGACAAGCCTCTGGCTGGCCGGACCGGTAGGCTCGCCATGCCAAGGGACCTGTCACGCAAGGACTGGGAGCATGTGCCGCAACATCACCACCCTCCGGGGCCTGGAGCCGCCCGCCACCACCGAGGAGATCGAGGCCGCCGCCCGCCAGTACATCCGCAAGGTCAGCGGGGTCACCCGCCCAACCCCGGCCACCGAGGAGGCGTTCGAGCAGGCGGTCTCCGCCGTCGCCAGGGCCACGGCCGAGGTGCTGGGCGACCTGCCCCCGCGACGCCAGCCGCCCAAGGCCGACCCGCCGCTGCGCCGTCCCGAGGTCCGGGCCCGCCTGGCCCGGAGCTGACGGGCGCCTGCGGCGGTTGACCGACGGTGGAATGTCGCAGCGCGGCGATAGGTTCAGGGGACCATGAACCCTGAGTCGCGAGCCGTCCAGCGCGTGTACCTGGTGCTGATGCTGTTCAGCACCTTGGCGGCGTCGTTCATCTGGGGCATCAACACCCTGTTCCTGCTGGACGCCGGGCTCAGCAGCACGGCCGCGTTCACCGCCAACGCCCTGTTCACCGCGGGCATGGTGGCGTTCGAGGTGCCGACCGGCGTGGTCGCCGACACCTGGGGCCGCCGGGCCTCCTACCTGCTCGGGTCGGTGACCCTGGCCGTCTCCACCGTCCTGTACTGGCTGGCCTGGCACGCGGAAGCCCCGTTCTGGGCCTGGGCGGTCACCTCGGTGCTGCTCGGCCTTGGGTTCACCTTCTTCTCCGGGGCGACCGAGGCCTGGCTGGTCGACGCCCTCAAGTTCACCGGCTTCAAGGGCAACCTGGAGTCGGTGTTCGCCAAGGGCCAGATCGTCGCCGGGGTGGCCATGCTGTCGGGGTCGGTGCTTGGCGGGCTGGTCGCCCAGTGGACCAACCTGGGCGTCCCCTACCTGCTGCGGGGGCTGGCCCTGGTGGTGACCTTCGTGGTCGCCTTCGTGTACATGCGGGACTGGGGCTTCGTCCCCAGATCGGGCAGGCACCCGGGGCGCGAGATGGGCCAGGTGGTGCGGGCCTCGGTCCGCTACGGCCTCGGGAACCCGCCGGTGCGCTGGCTGATGCTGGCCGCGCCGTTCACCTTCGGGGTCGGCATCTACGCCTTCTACGCCATGCAGCCGTACCTGCTGGAGCTCTACGGCGACGAGCAGGCCTACAGCATCGCCGGGCTGGCCGCGGCCATCATCGCCGGAGCCCAGATCGCCGGAGGCATGGCCGCCCCGCGGGTCCGGCGGCTGTTCCGCAACCGGACCTCGGCCCTGCTGGCCGGTCTGCTGCTCGAGATCGGGCTGCTGGCCCTGCTGGGCCTCACGGGCACCTTCTGGGTCGCGGTCGGGCTGCTGGTGCTGTGGGGGCTGGCCGCCGCCGCCACCCTGCCGATCCGGCAGGCCTATGTGAACGGCCTCATCCCCTCGGAGCAGCGGGCGACGGTCCTGTCGTTCGACAACCTCCTCGGGTCGAGCGGCGGGGTGGTGATCCAGCCGGTCCTCGGCAAGGTGGCCGACGTCTGGAGCTACTCCGTCTCCTACCTGGTCGCGGCGGGGATCCAGGTGCTGGCGGTGCCGTTCGTGGTCCTGGCCCGGCGTGAGCGGGCCAGCTCGGACCCGGTCGAGGTGGAGCCGGCCCAGCAAGGGGGTTGACAGACCGACCGGTCGGTTTTATGGTTCGGGCTGCCCGCTCCCTGTGGAGGACGACCATGACGCTGGCCCCGACGAGCACCGACCGTGGCTCCGAGACCCGCCGCCGCATTCTCGAGGTGGCCGCCGAGTCCTTCGCCGACCGCGGCTACGCCGGCACCTCGGTCAACGACGTCCTCAAGGCCAGCGGGGTCACCAAGGGTGGCTTCTACTTCCACTTCCCGTCCAAGGAGGCGCTGGCCCTCGCCGCCCTCCGCCACAAGCAGGAGCAGTGGGCCGGGATGGTGATGGCGGCCGTGATGCGCCGGCCGCGGGCCGTCGAGCAGCTCGAGGCCATGGTCGACGCGCTCTGTGACCTGCACGAGCAGGACCGTGCGTGTCGCGCCATCAGCCGGCTCTGCACCGAGCTGGGGGACGAGCGCCCCGAGCTGCGCCCGCAGCTCGGCACCCAGCTCACCACCTGGATGGACATGGTCGCCGCGGTCATCCGCAAGGGCCAGGACGAGGGCGAGATCCGGCCCGACGTCGAGCCGGCGGTGGCGGCCGAGATCGCGGTCGAGTCCTTCATCGGCCTCGAGACCGTCTCCGAGGTCCTGACCGGCCGGGCCGACCTGCGCCGGCGGGCCAGGGACTTCCTCGCCCTGTGGCTCACGGCCATCCGCCAGCCCACCTGATCAGCGATGACGCCAACCAACCGCGCACTATTGGGTCCATGAAAGATACCAACCGGTCGGTTCCGGCCGGGTCGGGGGAGGAGACATGAACAGCCTGCTGGGACGGCTCGGGAGCTTCACCGTCAGGCGGCGGTGGTACGTGATCGGCGCCTGGGTGGTGCTGCTGGCCGTCATGGCCAGCTTCGCCTCCGGGCTGCAAGACCGGCTGGGGTCGGGCGGGTTCGAGGTCCCCGGCTCCCAGTCCCTTGCCGTGCAGCGCGACCTGGAGCAGCGCTTCGCCAACCAGTTCCCGACCACCGCCCTGGTGACCGTGCACGACCAGGCCCGGACGGTGGACGACCCGGCCTTCATGGCGGTCGTCGACGGTGTCGCCGCCAGGGTCGGGGCGGTCCCGGGCGTCGGCGGGGTGTCGTCGTTCTCCTCCACCGGCAGCCCGGCCTTCGTCTCGCCCGACCGGCGCACCACCTACCTGGTGGTCGGCCTCACGGGCGACCAGAACACCCAGCTCGCGACCGTGCCGTCGGTGGCCGAGGCGGCCCGCGAGGGCGTGCCCGCCACCGTTGAGGTCGAAACCGGCGGGGCCGCCGCCTTCTACCAGCGGCTCAACGAGATCTCCCGCCACGACCTGGAGCAGGCCGAGCGGGTCAGCTTCCCGATCACCCTGATCGTCCTGCTGCTGGCCTTCACCAGCCTGGTCGCGGCCGGCCTGCCGATCATGCTGGCCCTTGTGAGCCTCGGGGTGACCCTCGGCGCCCTGTACTTCCTGGCCGGCATCACCGACATGAACGTGTACGTGACCAACACCGCCTCGATCGTCGGCATCGGCGTCGGCATCGACTACGCCCTGTTCGTGGTCACCCGCTTCCGCGAGGAGCTCCGCCGTGGCCGGCCGGTGGCCGAGGCCGTCCCGATTACCCTTGCCACCTCCGGCCGGGCCGTGGCCCTGTCCGGGGCCACCGTCATCGTCGCCCTGGCCGGCATGTTCCTGGTCGACATCCAGGCGTTCCGGTCCATGGCCATCGGGTCGATGAGTGTGGTCGCGGTGGCCGTGCTGGCCGCCATCACCCTGCTGCCGGCGGTGCTCAGCCTGGTCGGCCACTGGGTCGACCGCCTGCGCATCCCGGTGCTGCGGCCCCGGGCGACCGAGGGCGAGGGCTTCTGGCACCGCTGGGCGGTCCGGATCATGCGCCGGCCGTTGGCCTTCATCGCCGCCGCCCTGGCTGTCCTGCTGGTGCTGGCCGTCCCCTTCGCCGGCATCCGCCTTGGCCAGCCCGGCGCCGCCATCCTGCCCGCGGACGAGAGCCCGCGGCTGGCCAGCGAGCGGCTGGCCGCCGAGTTCGGGGCCGGCGTCACCGGCCCCATGGAGATCCTGGTCGACACCCCCGGCGGGGCCGGGACCAGGGCCAACCTGGAGCGGGTGGACCGGCTCACCCAGGCCCTCAAGGGCGACGAGGCCGCGGTCAGCGTGCAGAGCCTCACCGCCGTCCTGCCCCGGGCCGACCTGGACGCCTACACCAAGCTGTACGCCGGCGGCCTGAACGGCGTCGACCCCAAGCTGGCCCCGGCCGTCGCCGGGCTGGCCAACTGGGACCGGGGCGCCGACCTGGCCCGGATCACGGTCGTGACCCGCGACGCCCCCGAGTCGGAGGCGGCCGAGGGCCTGGTCGACCGGGCCCGCGACGAGTACATCCCGGCCGCCGGGCTGGCCGGGCAGGCCAGGGTCGGCGGGGCCACCGCCAACAATCTCGACCTGGCCCGCGAGATCTCCGGCCAGCTCCCGGTGGTCGTGCTGGCCGTCCTGGCCCTGTCGTTCGTGCTGCTGGCCATGGCCTTCCGGTCGCTGGTCCTGCCGCTCCAGGCGATCGCCATGAACCTGCTGTCGGTGGGCGCCGCCTACGGCCTCATCGTGGCCGTCTTCCAGTGGGGCTGGGGCGAGCAGCTGCTCGGGTTCACCTCCGAGGGCCACATCGAGGTCTTCGTGCCCCTGTTCCTGTTCTCGATCCTGTTCGGGCTGTCCATGGACTACGAGGTGTTCCTGCTCAGCCGGATCCGGGAGGAGTACCTGCGCACCGGCGACAACCAGCTGGCCGTGGCCCGCGGCCTCGAGAGCACGGCCCGCACAATCACCTCGGCGGCGCTGGTCATGGTCACCGTGTTCGCGGCCTTCGCGGCCGGGCGGCTGGTGCCGTTCAAGGAGATGGGGTTCGGCCTGGCCGTGGCCGTCCTGATCGACGCCACCCTGGTCAGGACCATCCTCGTGCCGGCCGTGATGCGGCTGTCCGGGCGCTGGAACTGGTGGATGCCGGCCTGGCTCGACCGCTGGCTGCCCAGGATCGCCCTCGAGACCGCCGAGGAGGGCCAGCCGTCCCAGCGGACCCGCGAGCCCGCCGGCATCTGACGCGCCGCTAGCCGTCCCCGGCCGGGCGCCACGGGTGGCGCCGGGGCCACCAGCCGGGGACGGCCCGCCGGTAGGCCAGGTAGCGGGCGCCGAACTGCTCGGCCAGGGTCGGCTCCTCGTACCAGTGGACGAAGGAGACGAAGGCGGCGGCCATCACGGCGGCGTAGGCCAGCAGCACCAGCCGGCCGAGGATCAGGCCCTGCCCGGCGATGGCGGCCAGGACGGCCAGGTACATCGGGTTGCGCACGTACCGGTAGAGGCCGCCGACGACCAACTCCTGGGTCGGCGCCACCGGCGCCGGGGTCCCGATGCCCTCGGCCACGAACCGTGCGAACGCGTGGACCAGCACGCCGGCCCCGGCCACCAGCAGGACCACCCCGGCCACCCGCAGCGGCAGCCACCAGGCAGGCAGCGCCCGCGCCCGCCACCCGGTCAGCCACCATGGCACCACCCCGGCGACAACCCCTGGCGCCAGCACGAAGAACACCGCACTGCCGACAGCGGCACGAACCCTTCCCATGCGCCACACCCTAGCGGGATGCCGCCACGGGGGGCGGGCTACCAGCGGGCGGTGAGCTCCCGCCAGGTCGGTGGGGGGCCGGGGAGCGGGGTGGCCGAGGGGTGGTGCATGGCCTCGAGGAGCAGCGTGAGGTACCGGTGGCGGAGCTCGCTGGTCCGGGCCTGGTCGCCGAGGCGGATCGAGGCCAGCTGCTCGAACACCATCGAGAGGTCGTTCACGTCGAGGTCGGGCCGGATGGCCCCCGACGCCCTGGTCCGCTCGAACAGCCGCTGGTTGAGCTCCTGACCGGCGTCGGCGTCGCGGTTGAGCTCGTCGGTCGGGGTGAAGGCGCCGGCCAGCCGCGAGGTCAGGGAGTGGGTGTCGGCGTCGACGACCCGGCGCATGAAGCGGGCGAACGCCTCCCAGGGGTCGCCCTCGTCGGCCAGGGCCTCCTCGGCCGCGGCCAGGTAGGCCTTGAGCCCGTCGCCGCAGAGGCGGCGCAGGAGCTCCTCCTTGCTGGCGTAGCGGCGGTAGAGGGCGCTGATGCCGACACCGGCGTGCTCGGCCACCGCGGCGATCGGCGCCCCAGGGTCGGCGACGAAGACCGCCCGGGCGGCCTCCAGGATGCGCTGGTCGTTGCGGGCCGCCTCGGCACGGCGACCGCTCAGCGGTGTGGGCGCGGTGCTCATGGTCGCCAGCGTACCACTGGAACGTATCGTTCCGTTCTGCTCAGTCGGCGGGAACGGCCTCGATCAAGCTCAGGCCGGCCACCGAGGCGGTGGGGACCACCCGCGCGACCCGGAAGCCGGTCTCGCCGAGCAGCCGGCGGTACTGGGCCTCGGTGCGCTCGTGGGCGCCGAGCAGGACCAGCATGTGGAGGTCCATGCGGATCACCGCCGGCTGGTCCCTTGCCCGTTCGGGGAGGAGCGCCTCCACGATCAGCAGTCGGCTCGAAGGGCCCATTGCCGACCGGCAGGTGGCCAGCAGGCGGCGGGCGTCGTCATCGACCCAGTCGTGGAGGACCCGGGAGAGCAGGTAGGCGCCGGCCCCGGCCGGGACGGAGCCGAAGAAGTCGCCGGCGACCAGCTCACAGCGCTCGGCGACGCCCTCGGCCTCCAGCCGCCGGCGGGCCTGCTCCACCACCCCCGGCTGGTCGACCAGCACGGCATGCAGCTCCGGCGCCGCCCGCAGCACCGCGCCGAGCAGGATCCCGTAGCCGCCGCCGACGTCGACCAGCCGACCCAGCCCGCCGAAGTCGTAGGCGGCGACCACGTCCCCGGCCTCCTGCTCGGCCCGCCCGCTCATCGACGCCTGGAAGGTCGCCTCCTGCTCCGGGTGGCGGGCCAGGTAGTCGAAGAACCGGTCCCCGTAGACCTTCTCGAAGGCCGTCCCCCCGCGCCGCACCGCCGCCAGCGTCCCGGCCGCAGCCTGGTAGTAGAGCTCCCCGCGGACAACGGCCGGGCCCCGCAGCGACCCGGGCACGTCCGACCGGAGGCAGGCCCCGACCTCGGTGAGGGCAAACCGCCCCCCGTCCCGCTCCTCCAGCACGTCCTCGAGTGCCAGCCCCCGCAGCACCCGGGTCAGCAGGTCCGGGTCCGCGCCGACCGACTCGGCGACCTCGGCCCCGGTCAGAGGAC
>DATENJ010000190.1:0-13745 GCA_035275125.1 Actinomycetes bacterium
GGTGGCGGGGGCGATGGCCGCCGCCGACGCGGGCGAGATCGCGCTGATGCCCCCGACGTACCTCACTTGCCTCGAGGTAGGGCGGCACCAGACCGCCGCCGACGTGGTCGCCGCCGCCACCACCGAGGCCCCCTACCAGCAGCTGCGGCCGCTGGCCGACATCAGGGGCGGCGAGGACTGGAAGCACCGGGTGATCACCAAGCTGGTCAGGGACACGGTCGCCGACGCGGTCCAGGCAAGGAGCTGAGATGTCCGAGCACCCGATCACCCTGACCGTCAACGGCCGCCAGCACACCCGCACGGTGCCAGCCCAGCGCCTGCTGCGGGACTTCCTCCGCGAGGACCTCGCCCTCACCGGCACCAAAGGCGCCTGCGAGGACGGCATGTGCGGCAGCTGCTCAGTCCACCTCGACGGCCTGGTGGTCAAGTCCTGCCTGGTGCTGGCCGTCGAGGCGGACGGCGCCAGCGTCACCACCATCGAGGGGCTGGCCAGCGGCGGCCAGCTCCATCCGGTCCAGCAGGCCCTGATCGACAACTTCGGGTTCCAGTGCGGCTTCTGCACCCCTGGGGTCGCCATGACCATGGCCAGCCTCATCGAGGACCAGCCGGAGCTGGACGCCGACCAGGCACGCGAGGCCCTTGTCGGCAACATCTGCCGCTGCACCGGCTACGTCCGGATCGTCGCCTCCCTGCTGGACGCCGGCCGGCGCGTCCGCCAGGCCCGCGCCACCGCCGAGGGCGGCGACGATGCCCGCTGACGGCCAGCTGCTGGGACGCTCGGTCCCCAACGTCGACGGCGTCGCCCTGGTCACCGGCCAGGCCGTCTACACCGTCGACCTGGCCCTGCCCGGCATGGCCCACGGCCGCATGGTGCGCAGCCCCTACGCCCACGCCCGGGTCCTGGCCGTCGACGCCTCGGCCGCCCTGGCCCTCCCCGGCGTGCTCGACGTGATCGTGCCGGCCGACACCGCCGCCCTCCCCAACGTGTCCACCGGTCCCATCCTGGACATGCCGCTGCTGGCCAAGGGGAAGGTCAGGTACGCCGGGGAGCCGGTCGCGGCCGTCCTCGCCGAGACCGAGGAGCTCGCCACCCAGGCCCTCGACCTGGTCGAGGTGACCTACGAGGAGCTGCCGGTGGAGCTCGACCCCGAGGCGGCCCTTGCGCCCGGCGCCGCGCTGCTGCACGAGGGCCTTGAGGGGGTCGACGGCAACGTCTGCTGGCGCCAGCTGACCAGGGTCGGCGACGTCGACGCCGCCTTCGAGGCCGCCGACCTGGTCCTCAGCGAGCGGTTCCAGACCAGCAAGGCGCACGCCATGCCGATGGAGACCCACGCCGCGGTGGCCGAATGGCACCCGATCGACGGCCCCACCCTGTGGACCTCGACCCAGCAGCCCCATGTCGTGCGCAACGTCGCCGCCCACGTGTTCGACCTGCCCCAGAGCAAGGTGCGGGTGGTCAAGCCCTACGTCGGCGGCGCGTTCGGCCACAAGGAGGGGCTCCACAGCCACGAGGCCATGGCCATGCTGGGCGCCCGGCGCCTCGGCCGGCCGGTGCGCTTCGTGCTGACCCGGACCGAGGAGTTCTCGGCAACGGTCAGCCGCAACCCACAGGTCCGCGACGTCCGGATCGCGCTGCGCGACGACGGCACCGTGCTCGGCTGGCGCGAGCGCATCGTCCAGGACGTCGGTGCCTACTCCGGCCTCGGGCCGTCGGTCCTCGCCCTCAGCGAATGGGTGACGGTCGGCCCGTACCGCACCCCGGCCCTCGACATCGACGGCGTCTGCGTCTACACGAACAAGCCGCCCGCCAGTGCCTTCCGCGGCTTCGGCAACCCCCAGGCCACCTTCGCCCGCGAGCTCATGTTCGACATCGCCGCCAGGGCCCTCGACATCGACCCGCTCGAGTTCCGCCGGCGCAACGTCATCAGGGAGCGGGACCTGCCCACCCGCACCGCCAACGGGCTCAAGCTCGAAACGCTCCCCATCGAGCAGGCCATGTCGGTGGCCGCCGAGGCGATCGACCTGCCTCGCCTGCGCGCCGAGCCCAAGCCGTTCCGCGGTGTCGGCATCGCCAACATGATCGAGTGGGGCGGCGGCTGCCGCTGGCTGGAGGACTGGGACTCCGACCTCGGCTCGGTCACGGTCACCCTGCACGCCGACGGCAGCGCCGTGGTCGCCTCGGACGCCGCCGACTCCGGCCAGGGCCATGCGACCCTCTTCATGCAGATCACCGCCGACCTCCTCGGCGTCGACCCGGCAAGGGTCTCGGTGGTGCGCGGCGACACCGAGCGGGCGCCGTTCGGCCTCGGCACCTTCGGCAGCCGCACCTCGGTGATCCAGGCCAGCGCGCTGCACCGTGCCTGCACCGAGCTGCGCGACCGCGTTGTCGAGGTGGCCGCCCACCAGCTGGAGGCCCACCCCGACGACCTGGTCATCCGGCAGGGGCGGATCCTGATCGAGGGGACCAGCCGTGGACTGGACCTGGCCGAGGTGACCGCCCGGATCCACGACGACCGCAACTCGCTGCCCGCCGGCATGGAGACGAGCGTGCTGGTCGCCACGGCCAGCTACGACAGCCCGTGCGAGGTCCCCGACGCCCACGGCTACGGCAACTTCGCCGCCAACTACAGCTGCTCGGCGACCTTCGCCGTGGTCGAGGTCGACCCCGACACCGGCAAGGTCGCCGTGCTCGACTGGTCCTCGGCCGAGGATGCCGGGCGTGCGCTGCACCCCGACATGCTCAAGGGCCAGGTCCAGGGCGGCATCGCCCAGGGCATCGGCTACGCCCTCGGCGAGGACCTCCTGTTCGACCAGTCGGGCACCATGCTGAACCCGAGCATGGTCGACTACCAGGTCCCGACCGCGCCGGAGATCCCGCTGATCGAGGCCAAGCTGCACACCCTCGAGAGCCATGACCCGGCCCACCCGCTGCACAACAAGGGCATCGGGGAGAGCGGCGTCACGCCGGCGGCGGCGGCCATCGCCAACGCCGTCTACGACGCCATCGGCGTGCCGGTGACGAGCCTGCCCTTGACCCCGGAGAAGGTGCTCGCCGCCCTCGACCAGGCGCGCGCGGCCAGGGCCGACGCCGCGTCATAGCCGCTCGAGGACCTGCGCCAGCCCGACCTCGGCCAGGCGCTCGACCACCAGGTCGGCCCCGCCGAGATCGAGCTGGCCGGTGAGGTCGTTGGGCACGGCGACACAGCGCAGCCCGGCCGCCTTGGCGGCGGCGATCCCGTGCGGCGAGTCCTCGACGGCGAGGGCCTGACCGGGGTGCACCCCCAGCCTGGCGCACGCCTCCAGGTACAGGTCGGGGGCCGGCTTGGCCGCCACCCCGGGCCGGTGGCAGGCCAGCACCTGGAACCGCCGCCGGAGCCCCAGCCGGTCAAGGTGCCCCTCGACCCAGGCCGCCGGCGAGCTGGAGGCGATCGCACTGGCCAGCCCGAGCCCGTCGGCCTCGTCCAGCCAGGCCTCAACGCCCGGCCGGGCGACCTCGGCCGCGATCAGCTCCCGCACGGCATGGTGGCCGGCACGCCTGGCCGCCTCGGCGTCGACCACCAGGCCGGCCCGGACGGCCCGGTCGACCAGGATGGCCACCGGATCCAGCGTGGTCGCGGTGCCGATGGCCGTCCCCCACTCGGCCGGGGTCAGGGGCGGGCAGCCATGCCCCCCGAAGACACCCGCCCAGCCCCTGACCAGGGGCGTCTCGGTGTCCAGGATCAGCCCATCGAAGTCGAAGACCACCGCCCGGACGGTCATCACACGGCCATCCCGGCCTCGGCGGCGATCCGCTCCGAGGCGGCCTGGGCCTCGGCCAGCAGGGCCGGCTCCTCCCCTGGCTGCAGCCAGGTGGCGCGCCGGCCCTCCAGGAGCACCCGGCCGTCGACGACCACGGTGTCCACCTCGGTGCCGTCGGCCTGGTAGACAAGGGCCGAGGCGACCCGATGGCAGGGCACCATGTTCGCCCTGGCCAGCTCGAGCAGGACCAGGTCAGCCTTCTTGCCCGGCTCGAGGGACCCGACGCTGTCCTCCAGCCCGACCGCCCGTGCCCCGTCGATCGTTGCCATCTCCAGCACCTTGTCGGCGGTGATGGCGTCCGCCCGCTGGTAGCGGCCCTTCTGGGCCAGGGCGGCGACCTTCATGTCGGCGACGATGTTGACGCTGTTGTTGCAGTTGCCGTCGTCGGTGCCGAGGCCGACGGTGATCCCGGCCGCCTGGAGCTCGGCCACCGGGGCGACGCCCGAGCCGAGGAACAGGTTGCTCACCGGGTTGTTGGCCACCTTGACGTCGAAGGCCTTGAGCGTGCGGATGTCGTTGGCGTCGACCTGGACGCAGTGGCCGGCCAGCACGTCGGGGCCCAGGAAGCCGATGTTGCCCAGGTACTCGACGCTGGGCAGGCCGCACTGGTGGCGGTCCAGCGGCGACTCGGCCAGGTGCAGGGTCAGCATCGTGCCGAAGCGGCGGGCCAGGTCGCGGGCGCCCAGGAGGCCCTCGCGGGTGCAGAAGATGGCCACGCCGGGCGACGGCCACACCTGGATGCGGCCGTCGGCGGTCCCGTGGTGGCGGCGCATCAGCCGTTCGATCCGCCCGAGCGCCTCGGCGGTCGGCTCGACCTCGCCGGGGTCGTGGCGCACGTTCGGCTCCTTGGCCTGGTACGCCTCCACGACGGGCAGGAAACCGGGTGGGGTGTGGTCGTAGAACATGCGCGCGAGCATCACCCGCAGCCCGGCCCGGCGGTACACGCCGACGGCCGCGTCGGCGGCCATGTCCCAGCGGTCGACCGGGAACTCGACGTTGTCGACGAAGGTGGTGATGCCCGAGCGCAGCGCCTCCAGGCAGTAGAGCTGGGCGGCCAGCTCGACGTCGCGGTGCCGGTAGACCTGGAGCCCCGGCAGGACGACGTTGAACAGCCAGTCGTACAGGGCCCGGTCGTCCGACAGCCCGCCCCGCAGCAGGATGTGGATGGCATGGGTGTGGGCGTTGACGAAGCCCGGCAGCACGGCCTTGCCGGTCCCGTCGACGACCCGCGCCGCCCCGTCGAAGGGGCACTCGGCCTGTGGGCCGACACCGACGATCCGGTCGTCGTCGACGGCCACGTAGCCGGGCGCGAGCACGCGGCGGCCGGGGTCCATGGTGACAACGGTGGCGTCGCGGACCAGCAGCGAGGGGGTGGCGACCCTGTCGGTCACGCGCTGTAGTCGGCGCCGAGCCCGAGCTCGGCCAGCTGGCGGCGGTAGGCGATGGTCATGCGGTCGGCCTGGACGTGCAGCTCCTCGGTGAGGTCGAGGGGCAGCTCCTCGGGCCGCTGGCCCTCGACGATGACCTGGTCCTCTCCCATGATCCTGCCCTCCCACTCGAGGATCTCCTCGGCGGGCACGTCGAAGTCGAAGTTCCGGCACACGAAGAAGAACGCCCGCGTGCGCTTGGCCGACACCGGCGCGGCCACGTTGAAGACCACGTGGTAGGCCTCCTGGTCGACCCGGTCGGGGAAGCGCTCCCAGAGCCGGACGGCGAACGGCAGGGTGACATGGTAGGACGTCTCCCAGACCAGGGTCTGGCCGCCGTCCATCGGCGAGGCGTCGGGGTTGTTGGCGGTGAAGTCGAACTCGTAGGCGAGGCCGTAGTCGGTCAGCCTGACCGGGATCTCCGGGATCTCGGGCTCGGCGGCGTTGCCGAAGGTGTTGGCATGGACGAACGGGAAGTGGCTGACGTCGAGGAAGTTGTCCACCTGGCGGGCGGCCGAGGTGGCCCAGTCGAGCGGCTCCAGCCCGAGCCAGCGGTAGCCGTCGTCCTCGGCCTCGGGCCAGTCGGGCAGGCCTCGCCGCGGCCGGCCGGACAGGCAGGTCCAGATGAGCCCGTAGCGCTCCTGCACCGGATAGGTGAGCAACCGGACCTTGGGCGAGATGCGCCGGCTGGCCGGCTGGGACGGGATCCTGGTGCACTGGCCCTCGGGCCCGTAGCGAAAGCCGTGGTAGGCACAGACCAGCTCGTCGCCCTCCATGCGGCCCTGGGTCAGCTCCGAGCCGCGGTGCAGGCAGAGGTTCCTTGCCACCACCACGCCCTTGGAGGTCCGGTAGATGACCAGGTCCAGGTCGAGCAGGCGGGCACGGACCGGGGCCGTGGCCACGTCGCGGCTGAACGCGACCGGGTGCCAGTAGTCGGCCAGGACCCGCCAGTCCGACTCGGTGAAGGTGCAGCCGACCGGCAGCGCCTGCGCGGGCGCCGGGTCGTCCCTTGTCGTGGTCACGCCGTCGCCGCCTTGGACGTCGCCTCCCGCTCCAGCTCCTCCAGCTGCTGGGCGGCCAGCCGGGCCTCGGCCTCGACGTCGATGTCGCGCGTCAGCAGGTAGTAGACGATGGCCGCGACCGGGAAGCCGATGAACGGCGACAGGTCGCCACCGCCGAGCTTCTCCGCGACGAAGCCGGTGAAGATGGTGGTGCTGAAGAACGGGATCATGACGATGAACCCGGTCCAGTAGGCGATCATGCCCCGGGGCCCCCAGCGGCCGTAGATCCCGTTCGGCTTGAAGATCTCCTTGATCGCGTAGTTGCCCTTGCGCACGAAGAAGAAGTCGACCAGGTTCACCGCGGTCCAGGGGATCAGGAAGTAGAGCACGATCGTCAGGAACGCGCTGTAGGTGCCGAGGAAGTCCTCGGGGATGAGCAGCGTCAGCACGAGGATGACCAGGCTGACCACGACCGCGGCGGTCAGACGCACCCTGAGCCCTGACCTGACCGGCCGGAGGACGTCGAGGGCGGCCAGCGAGGACAGCCCGGCGGTGTAGATGCCGAGGACGGTCGCGCCGACAAGGGTCGGGGCCAGCAGCAGCAGCGTCCAGAAGCCCCAGCCCTGGAAGAGGCCGTCGGCGACCTCCTTGACGCTGGCGATGGGCGACAGGTCCGGGTGGGCGGCGGCGGCCAGCGCGCCAATCACGGCCGGCCAGATGGCGCCGGTGGCGGCGCCGAGGTAGGTCCAGCCGAAGGTGGACCGGACCGTGGAGTCGGCCGGCAGGTAGCGCGAGTAGTCGGAGACGTAGGGGGCCCAGGTGAGGTTGTAGCTCATCAGGACGCCGAGGACGATCAGGAACGGGCCCCACTGGAAGGTCTCGGAGGACAGGCTGGTCTGGCTGGCCGGCAGGTCGATGGTGGCCAGCGCGATCACGGTGAAGAGACCGAAGTTGACTATGTAGAGCAGCGACGCCCAGCGGGCGAAGCGGTGGATCAGCTCGTAGCCGAAGATGACCAGGATCAGCGCCAGGGCGATGAACAGGGCGAACGACAGCTCGAGGGGCGTCTTGATGGTCTCGTGGAGCAGCTCACCGCCGAGGACGGTGTCGAAGACGCAGTAGCCGATGAACACGAACAGGGCGGTGACGATCGGCAGGAGCGCGCCAACGTAGCCGAACTGGGGCCGGGACTGGATCATCTGGGAGAGCCCGAGCTTGGGGCCCTGGGCCGAGTGGAACGCCATCAGCAAGGTGCCGATCAGGGTGCCGATGACGATGGCGACCGCCGTCCAGGCGAAGTTGAGCCCGAGGCTGATGCCGATGGGACCGGTGGCGAAGCTGACCAGCTCGGCGTTGCCGGTGAACCAGAGGGCTCCCAGGTGCCAGGGGCGGCCGTGCCGCTCCGAGCGAGGGATGTAGTCGATCGCGTGGACCTCGACGGCCAGCGGCGAGGCCGAGCCGGCCTCCCGGGCGGGAACTGCTGCCTCACCCATCGCACGCCTCCTGAAGACGCGAGGGACCTGCTGTTTGGCCAGCTTGTCTTGGAACCTAACACCCGTCCCCGCTAGCCGGAAGCATGTTTCATGATGCGGAAGCAATCCGACGTCCCCGAGGGCCCGGCCGAGCCCTGCTAGCGGCGCCGGCGGGGGCGGTAGCGGTCCATGGTCTCGAGCAGCCGGTCGTGGTCGAGGCGGTGGGCGACGGCCCCGCCACGGCCGGTCATGGTGTCGGCGGCCACCATCGCGTTGACGATGGCCTCCTCGGTGGCCTCGATGACGGCGTAGAACAGCGGGTCGATGCGCTCGCCGGCCAGCATCCGAAGCGGCACGGTGAGCTGGCCGCCGGCCAGGCCCCGGTTGCCGGTCGCGAAGGCGAGGAAGATGTCGCCGCTGGAGTTCTCGCCCGCGCCGCCGGTGCGGGCCACCCCCAGCCCGGCCCGCTGGGCCAGGCGGTCGCACTGGTGTGGGAGCAGGGGGGCGTCGGTGGCGGCCAGGATGATGATCGACCCACCCCGGCCGGGGCCGGGCTCATCCGGCTCCGGGACCACCTCGGCGGGCAGCTCCTCGCCGACCGGCACGCCCTCGATGCGCAGGCGCTCGCGCCGGCCGTGGTTGGCCTGGACCAGGACGCCCACCGTCCAGCCGCCGTCGGCCTCCTCCAGCACCCGGGAGGCGGTGCCGACGCCGCCCTTGAAGCCGTGGCAGATCATGCCGGTGCCCCCGCCGACGTTGCCCTCAGGGACCGGTCCGGAGCTGGCGGCCGCGATCGCCTCGACCACGTGCTCGGGGCGCACGTGCATGCCGTCGATGTCGTTCAGGGTCCCGTCCCAGGTCTCGCCCACCACCGGCAGGCTCCAGGCCTCCTCGCGAGGCGGCCCGCTGGCCAGCCGGGCCGCGATCAGGGCGTCGCGCACCACCCCGACGCTGTGGGTGTTGGTGATCGCGACCGGCGAGGTGAGCAGCCCCGACTCGCGGACCCACTCCAGGCCGGTCAGCTCCCCGTTGCCGTTCAGCCGGTGGCAGCCGGCGAACACCGGCTCGGTGTCGGGGTCGACCGCCGAGGGGAACACCACCGTCACCCCGGTCCGCACGTCGTCGCCCCGGACCACGGTGGCGTGCCCGACCCGGACCCCGGCCACGTCGGTGATCGCGTTCTCCGGCCCGGGCCGCCCGGTGCCGATGGTGATGCCAAGCTCCCGTGCCCGCATCGGCTACCAGCGGTCCCAGTGCACGACCTGGTCGAAGGGCCGGCGGGCCGGTCGGAGCAGCGGTCGCAGAGGCCGGTCGGCCGGGTGGCCGAGCCCGATCAAGTACACACACAGCTGGCCGTCCGGGAACCCCAGCACGCGCCGGGCCTGCTCCTGGTCGTCCACCCCAGCGTGGCCCGAGCCGATGCCGAGGTCGGCCGCCGTGATCATCATGGAGGCCGTGGCCTGCCCGAAGTCGTACTGGAGCCAGTCGCGGTGCTTCTGGTCCTGCGGCTCAGCCCCCACAAGGGCGATCGTCGCCGCCGACCGGGCGATGTGCTGGCCCCCCTGCGGCTTCGCCTTGGCCAGCTCGGTCAGTCGCTCCCGGCCGGTCACGACCACGAAGTCCCACGGCTGCCAGTTCCGCGACGACGGCGCCCGCCGCCCCGCCTCACAGATGCGCTCGAGGTCCTCACGGGCGATCGGCTGGTCGGTGTACTGGCGCACGTTGCGGCGCGCCCGGACGGCATCCCAGGTCTCCACCGGGCGATCCTACTCGACCGAACCGGGCCACCTCAGCACGGGGCACAATGGGGGAGAGCCCAACGAAGGGAGCAGAGCATGGACGTTCAGGAGATCACCAGCCAGGCGCGCGACGCGCTGACCGTCAAGCGGGTGTTCGGGGAGCCGTACGAGAAGGACGGCCTGACCGTCATCCCGGCCGCCCGGGTCCAGGGTGCGGTCGGCGCCGGAGGCGGCGAGGACCCGCAGACCCAGGGCAAGGGCTCGGGCGGCGGCTTCGGGATGACCGCCCGCCCGGTCGGGGCGTTCATCATCCGCAACGGCGAGCTGAGCTGGCGCCCCGCGCTCGACGCCACCCGGATCGCCATCGGCGGCCAGGTGGTCGCGATCGTCGCCCTGCTCACCGCCCGAGCCATCTTCAAGGCATGGGTGAAGACCAAGCGCTAGCACGGAGCGTCCCCGGAGCC
This sequence comes from Actinomycetes bacterium, assembly GCA_035275125.1. GTDB lineage: Bacteria > Actinomycetota > CALGFH01 > CALGFH01 > CALGFH01 > CALGFH01. Next base: position 9,902 of record DATENJ010000190.1, read on the forward strand.
TAGGAGAACACCTCGTATCCGGGGGTGAGCAGATGCTCCGGGTCGCGTTCGTGCTTGGCCTCGCCGAGCCGACCGAAGGCCGCCCCGAAGTGCCGGCGAACCGCGGTCGCCATCTCCTGGGCCGACGCGGGGAGCAGGACGGCATCCGGTGTCTGGTGCACCAGGTGCCCGAAGTCGTCGGCCGCGGCCGCCCGCGTGGTCACCCTCGGCCCGGACCACGGATGCGGCCCCACGGCTTGAACACGGCCAGGACCATCGCCACCAGCAGCGCCGCCGGGGACACGATCGGCGGGAAGATCAGGTCACCGACCCCCAGCGCCGCCGGGAGGCCGGCGTCGAGGCGGCGGGCCTGCTCGGCGTGCGCGGCCACCTCCGGGGCCAGGGCGACCAGGACCAGCCCGGTGAGCACGAGGTTCAGGGCCAGCTTGGCCGCCACCCACCAGTACCGGACCAGGCCGTAGCGGCTGCTGAGGCCGAGCAGGATCCCGGTGAGCAGGCAGACGAGGCCGGTGACCAGCAGCGGCCCGACGGCGACGAGCTCGAGCGCCCGGTACGACAGGGCCTTGGTGCGGTTGTCGCCGCTGCCGAGGGCGGTGAACACCAGCACGGCCATCACCACGTCGATGCCGAGCCAGACGCCGGCGGACGCGATGTGGACCACCAGGATGCTCTTGCGGGCGGTGCCGTCCAGCCGCCAGCGCACGCTCGGTCGCGCGAGTGCCTGGGACATCTCGGTTCCTCCTGGACTGGCCGGTGGCCGTCGGTTACTGAGGGCGGTCCTGGCCTGGCTTGAGGGCGTAGTCGCCGAGGCCGTGCTCCAGCACCGCGAAGGCGTGCTGGGCGGCTCGGCGCACATCGGTGGCGAGCTGGCCGAGGTCCTGGTTGGCCAGGACGCGTGCGCGGGTGTAGTCGACAAGGGCGCGCTGCACGCCGACGAGGGCGTTGGCGGCCGCCCGGGCGACCAGGTCGCCGGGGAGCGCGCCGGTCTCGCTGGCGAGCAGGGCGGCGAGGGCGGCGGCGGTTCGGGCGATCGCCTGGTGCTCACGAGCCTGCAGAGCCGAGGAGGCGGCGATCACGCGGTTGACGGTCCGCAGCCGCTCCAATGCCTGGCGGTCGCCCGCTTCGACCTGGGCCAGGCGCCCGTCAGCGGTCAGCATGGCGCGCCGGAAGGCGGCCATGACCGGCTCACCCACCGGCCTCGTGGCGACCGCCTCGACCAGCTCCGCGCCGAAGGCCTCGAGCCGGAACAGTCGCCAGGCCGTGTCGGCGATCAGCTGGCGGGTCTGCTCCTTCTTGCGTTCGCGGAGTCCTTGGGGCATGCCAGGACCATACCACGAATCATGGTCTTGCTCTATATTTAGAGTGAGATCAAGATTTGTCGACGTCACGGGCGGACCGTACCGGTGCGAAGGGACTGCGACGAGAGCCAATACTCGTCAAGAGCACCAGACCAATCCAGGTATGCTGGCCGGATGGAGGTGCACGTCAGCCTGGTCGGCCGCAAGGACCTGACCAGGGAGATCTACCGGCAGCTCCGCCGGGCCATCCTTGACGGGCGGCTCGCACCGGGCGATCGGCTGCCGCCGACCCGGGAGCTGGCCGGCCGGCTGAACGTGTCGCGCACCACCGTGACGGTCGCCTACGACCGCCTCACCGGCGAGGGGTTCATCACCTCCCGGGTCGGGGCAGGGACCTTCGTCAGCGACGACGTCGCCACCCCGCCCGGCCCGGCCCGGCCGGCCGAGGGGGCGCTGCGGCCACGGCCGTTCTGGGACACCGTCGTGGTCCCGACCGTGTTCGACAAGCCGGTAGGGTTCGACTTCCGCACCGGTATTCCCGACACCACCCTGTTCCCGTACCAGAGCTGGCGGCGGTTGCTGGCCCGGCAGCTGCGCCCGGCCGCGGTCGGTAACGGCGCCTACGGCGACCCGGCCGGGCATTGGGGCCTGCGTATGGCCATCGCCCGCCACATCGGCCTGGCCCGCGGTGTGCAGGCCGCCGCCGAGGACGTCGTGGTGACCAACGGCACCCAGCAGGCGGTCGACCTGGTGGCCCGGGTCCTGCTGGCCCCTGGCGACCGGGTCGCGGTGGAGACCCCCGGGTACGGGCCGCCGCGGCGGCTGCTGGCCTCGCTGGGGGCCGAGGTCGTCGGGGTGCCGGTCGACGACCAGGGGCTGGTGGTGGAGGCCATCCCGCACGGCACCCGGCTGGTCTATGTCACCCCATCGCACCAGTTCCCCCTTGGGACGGCCATGTCGCTTCCCCGGCGCCTGGCCCTGCTGGCCTGGGCCGAGCGCCACGACGCAGCCGTCGTCGAGGACGACTACGACAGCGAGTTCCGCTACGGCGGACGCCCTATCGAGCCGCTCCAGACCCTTGATCCGAGCGGCCGGGTGATCTACGTCGGCTCGTTCTCCAAGACCCTTCTGGCCACCCTTCGCCTCGGGTTCCTGGTCGCGCCGGCGTCGCTGTTCGCGGCGGTCCGCAGGGCCAAGTTCCTGGCCGACTGGCACACTCCGCTGCCCACCCAGGCCGCCCTTGCCGAGTTCATCGACCAGGGCCTGTTCGCCCGCCACCTGCGCCGGATGCGCGCGGTCTACCAGCAACGGCACCAGCAGATCGTCGAGTCGCTGGCCGACCGGTTCGCCGACCACCTGAAGCTGGTCCCGTCGTCGGCCGGCCTCCACGTCACCGCGACCGTCCCCACCTCGACCCCCGAGGAGCTCCAGGCGGTGCTGGACCGCGCATGGGCGGCCGGCGTGGCGATCCAGCCCCTGTCGATGTTCGACCTCGGCCCGCCCAGCCAGCCCGGCATCGTCCTGGGCTACGGGGCCGTCCCCACCGCCGACATCGCGGAAGGCCTCGGCCGCCTCCGGCGCTGCTTCGACGGCTAACGCGACGCCTTCACGCCGCCGGCTGCCGGCAGAGTGCAGTAATGTACGCGCCCACCGAACGCTCAAGTGCGACGAACGGTCAGTCAAGGAGCGCATGTGAAGTCCAGCAGCCCCAGCGTCCTGCTGGTCGACGACGAGCCGCGCCTGCGCGCCCAGCTGCGCGCGGTGCTGGACGACTACGGGATCGTGGTCGTGGGCGAAGCCGGCAACGGCCGCGAGGGTGTGGAGCTGGCCTTGCGGCTGCAGCCCCAGGTGGTCCTGATGGATCTGCGGATGCCGGAGCTGGACGGGATCGCGGCGACACGGCTGCTGCTGGCATCCCAGCCATCGGCCGTGGTGCTCATCCTGTCCGCCTACGACGACCCGGCACTGATGCACGAGGCCCGCCAGGCAGGCGCCAGCGGCTACCTGGTCAAGGGCTGCCGGGCCGGCGAGCTGGCCGAGGCGATCACCAACGCCGCGGCCAGTCGCCTGGAGGCCGGCCGCTCCGGTGGTTAGCCCCTCCTCGACCCGGGCGCCAGCCGACCCCGGCCTGTCGTCGACGGCGCCGAAAGCCGGGCGGTCGCGGGCGGTCTGGCTCTATGTGGCCTGCGGGCTGGTGGTCGCCCTGGCCTACTACCTCGTCCCGGCGAGCGGCCTGGCGCCACGCTGGGCAGCCAAGATCGGCCTGTACAACGGGCTGGGACTGTCGGCCGTGGCGGCCATCATGGTCGGGGTGGTCCGCCACCGGCCCGAGCGGCCGCTGGCCTGGTACCTGTTCGCGGTCGGGCTGCTGTCCTATGTGACCGCCGACATCATCTTCTACACCTACCAGGACCTGCTGCACCGCGACGTGTTCCCGTCCCTTGCGGACGTGTTCTACCTGGCCGCCTACCCGTTCCTGGTGGCCGGCCTCCTGCTGCTCATCCGCTCTCGCAGCCCCGGGGCCGACCGCCCCGGCCTGCTTGACG
>DATENJ010000191.1:0-2593 GCA_035275125.1 Actinomycetes bacterium
TCGTCGGGGCCGCCGTGGTCGGCGGGTCGGTGGGCGGCGGCTGCGTCGTGGCCGGCGCGGTGGTCGGTGGCGCCGTGGTCGGGACCGCCGTGGTCGGTGGGGCCGTCGTCGCCGGCTCGGTGGTGGGGGGACCGGTTGAAGTCGGCGGGTCCTCCGCCTGTGCCTGCGCCGCCGGAAGGCTGGCCGACCCGGCGAGCAGGAGCCCGATCGTCATGGTGGCGATCACGAGCACGCGGAGCGGGCGGCCAGCAGTGGCCAGCTCCCGGTGGCGCTGGCCGGACGATCGGAGGTGCCTCGGCTGCGGCTGCTCGTTGAACAGCAGCGCGTTGAAGATGGCGAACTTCCCGACCCAGAGGACCCCGAACGCCAGCAGCGAGCTGCTCATCACGATCGCCGTCGTCGTCGCGTGGGAGGCGGCCGCCTGGCGGGCCAGGGCGCTCCCGAAGTCGGCCGCCCAGGTGGAGAGGACAAGGCCGAGGAAGGCCAGCGACCAGAACGGCACGACCTCCCTCCACAGGTGGGAACGGCCGCGCCGTCCCCAGGCCCAGCTCCGGTTCAGGTAGTAGGAGGGGACGGTGGCCACCGCGCAGGCGGCGACGTTGGCCAGGCGGGCCGTCCAGTGCAGCATCCCGAACGCGACCATGAGCACGGACTGGGAGACCGCGATCGAGATGAGGGACACCAGGCTGTAGCGCAGGATCTTCCGTCCCCAGAGGCGAGCTGCCGGGGTCAGGCGCGCCATCACCCTCCAACCGTCCTGGTCCTGGTGTGCCAGGCCAGAGGGGCGAGCGGCTCGAGCTGGACGGCGTCGGCAGCGGTGCGGGATGGGGGAGGGGTTCCGCGACCGAGACGCAGGCCGGCCAGCGACCTGAGATAGGTCAGCCCTTCCCGGAGCGTTCCCTTGCTCTCGCCCGCATGGCGGTCGGCGAAGATGTATCCGACCTCGGTGGCACGCAGGCCACCATGCCGCACCAGCAGCTCGAGCAGGATCTTGAACCCGCGCGGTCGGAGCTGGTCCAGGCGCACCGCCGACCTCCGAACGAGGAAGAAGCCGCTCATCGGGTCGGTGACGCCATGAAGGCGCATCGGGAACAGCAGCTTGGCCGCCGACCCGCAGGCGGTCGAGATCAGCGTCCGGGCCGCGCCGAGCCCGTCGGTTCGGCCCGTGCCGCAGTACCGGCTGGCCACGACGAGATCGGCCCTGTCTCCCTCGGCGGCGGCGAGCAGGCGCGGGATGACCTCGGGAGGGTGCTGGAGGTCCCCGTCGAGCACGCAAACCCACCTCGCGTCGGCGGCACCGAGGCCGTTGACGACGGCCCCGCCCAGGCCACCCGTGCGCTGGCCGTCCCGCCGGTGGATGAGCGAGACCCGGCAGGCACCGCCGCCTCGCCGGCGGGCGACGCCGCGGATGACGGCCGGGGTGTCGTCGTCGCTGTCGTCAACGAAGACGATCTCGGTCGGGATGCCGGTGACGGCGGCGGAGATGCGGCGCAGCAGCTCCTCGATGTTGGCCGCTTCATTGCGGGTCGGAACCAGCACGGCGAGCTTGGGAGTGGGCTGGGGGGTGCGCGAGAAGGGGAGACCGGCGTTCTCGCGCATGGCAAAGGTGGTGTGGTTGGACAACAGCGGATCCTCTAAGTCGTGAAGGTATGCCCGGCACTCCCTGGAACAGCGCCATTTGGGGTATTTGCGTTACACCGCGCAGCTCGCGTCTCAGGCGCGGCCGTAACGCCGCACGGCCCCCCGAACGAACCCGTGGAGCTCGCGTGACGCGGCCATGTTGGTGCCGTCCATGAAGCTCATCGCGAACAGGCCGTGGCTGGTCACCTCGGCGAGATAGCGGTCGTTGAGAATGGACCGCAGGTCGGCCGCGAACACCGCCCCCGACCCGTTGTCGGGCTTGTAGTGGGCGAGCATGACCGGGCCGTAGACCCCAAGGGCCCGGACCATGGCCCGGATGTCGCCGGCGTTGGTGTCGGTCGACATGGCCTGGAAACTCTGGAAATCCGACGCCCGCAGCACGTAGGCGAAGTGGCGGAACAGCGACCGGCCGGCGCCGGTGGCCGGGTCATCCCAGCGGGCCTGCCAGCCGCCCCAGCTCAGCGAGACCCTGGCGTTGGGTGCCAGCCGGTGGAAGGTCGCCAGCGTGGCCAGGTACCGGTCCTTCAGGGTGCGGTAGTAGGCGGTGGCCGCCGGGTCCTTGCTCCAGGCGTTGTCGGTGCAGGGATAGGTCTGGAACTCGGTGAACATGCTGACGTAGAGGCGTGGCCCGCCGGCCGGCCCGGCGAAGATCCGGGCCAGGCGCGCCATGTCGTCCAGGAACCGGCCGGAGAGAGGATACTGCCGCCCGCAGGCCTGGCCGTACGGGGTGGGCATCGGCCCCTCGGGGTCCCCGGTGTACACGATCAGGTGGAGGTTGTAGCCGGCCGCGTACGCCCTCGGGACCTCCCCGCCCCGCCAGGCGGCCATCCAGCCGAGGTCGCCGGGGCCGTTGTACCAGCTGGTCAACATCCGGACCGGGGCCTGCCTGACCAGGGGGCTGGCTCGGGCGATGTTGGCCTCCGGCCCCATCCCGAACAGCAGCCTTGGTCCC
>DATENJ010000192.1:0-3781 GCA_035275125.1 Actinomycetes bacterium
CGGCCAGGAGGAAGGACCGGGTTCGCATGCCCCGATCCTAGGCAGCCGCCCCGGGCCTGACACTCAGCAGATGCAGTAGAGTGAATCCCATGGACGACAGGCAGGTCCTCGACCGCATCGGCGCCCTGGTCGAAGAGGAGCACACCCTCGAGCGCCAGGCCACCGGTGAAGGCCTCGACCAGCACGAGCAGGCCCGCCTCCGCGACGTCGAGGTCCAGCTCGACCAGTGCTGGGACCTGCTGCGCCAGCGCCGGGCCCGCCGCGACGCCGGCCAGGACCCCGACAGCGCCCACGTCCGCCCCGAAGGCACCGTCGAGGGCTACCTCCAGTAACGCGAACGGCTCCGACCTCTTCGGTCGGAGCCGTCGCTGTCGCGGGAGTCCCCGCCGGGGCTAGGCGGCCTTGAAGGCCTCCTCACCCTCGGGGGCGAGGGCGTGGGCCAGGACCTGGCCGATCTCGCTGGCCAGGTGGAAGGTCATCTCGGCCCGGACCGACTCGGGGACGTCCTCGAGGTCGGCGCCGTTGCGCTCGGGGAGGATGACCTCCTTGAGGCCGGCCCGGTGGGCCGCCAGGACCTTCTGCTTGAGCCCGCCGATGGGCAGGACCCGGCCCTGGAGGGTGACCTCGCCGGTCATGCCGACCTCGGCCCGGACCGGCCGGCCGGTGAGCAGGCTGGCCAGGGCGGTGGTCATGGTCACGCCGGCCGAGGGGCCGTCCTTGGGGACGGCGCCCGCCGGGACGTGGACGTGGTACCGGCGCCCGGCCACGTCGCCGTCGATGCCCAGCTCGCCGGCGTGGGCGCGGACATAGGAGAGGGCGATCGAGGCCGACTCCTTCATCACGTCGCCGAGCTGGCCGGTGAGGGTCAGCCCCGGCTCGCCGTCCATCACGCTGGCCTCGATGAACAGCACGTCGCCGCCGGTGCCGGTGACGGCGAGGCCGGTCGCGACCCCGGGCACGGCGGTCCGCTCGGCCGCCTCGAAGAAGAACTTCTGACGGCCCAGGTAGCCGCGCACGTCGCCGTCGTCGACGACCAGCGGGGTGCTGGCCTCGCCGCCGGCGATCCGGGTCGCCGCCTTGCGCAGCAGCTTGCCGATCTCGCGCTCCAGGTTCCGGACCCCGGCCTCGCGGGTGTAGTCGCCGACCACGGTCCGCAGGGCGGCCTCGGTGACGATCACCTCGTCACCCCGCAGCCCGGTCTGGTCGAGCTGGCGCTCGAGCAGATGGTCGCGGGCGATGGCCAGCTTCTCGTCCTCGGTGTAGCCGTCCAGGCGGACGACCTCCATGCGGTCGAGCAGCGGGCCCGGGATGGTCTCGACCACGTTGGCGGTGGCGATGAACAGGACGTCCGACAGGTCCAGCTCGACCTCGAGGTAGTGGTCGCGGAAGGAGTGGTTCTGGGCCGGGTCGAGCACCTCGAGCAGGGCCGAGGAGGGGTCGCCGCGCCAGTCGGCGCCGACCTTGTCGACCTCGTCGAGCAGGAACACCGGGTTCATGGTCCCGGCCTCCTTGATGGCCCTGGCGATCCGGCCGGCCTGGGCGCCAACGTAGGTGCGCCGGTGGCCGCGGATCTCGGCCTCGTCGCGGATGCCGCCGAGGGCGACCCGGACGAACTTGCGGCCCATGGCCCGGGCGACCGACTCGCCCAGCGAGGTCTTCCCGACACCCGGCGGGCCGACCAGCGCGATGATCGCGCCGGCGCCGCGGCCACCCTGGTCGGCCAGACCCCGCTCGCGGCGGAGCTTGCGCACGGCCAGGTACTCGAGGATGCGGTCCTTCACGTCCTCGAGGCCGGTGTGGTCGGCGTCGAGGACACGGCGGGCCTCGGCGATGTCGAGGGCGTCGGTGGACTTCTCACCCCAGGGGAGCTCGGTCATGGTGTCCAGCCAGGTCCGGATCCAGCCGTGCTCGGGGCTCTGCTCGCTGGTCCGCTCCAGGCGGCCGATCTCCCGCTCCACCGCGGCCCGGACGGCCTCGGGCATCTTGCCCTCTTCGACCTTGGCCCGGTAGGCGTCGAGGACGTCCTCGCCGTCCTCGCCGTCGCCCAGCTCCTTGCGGATGGCGGCCAGCTGCTGGCGCAGGATGAACTCGCGCTGGGACTTCTCCATGCCCTCGGAGACGTCCTTGCGGATGCGGTCCTTGAGCTCGACCTCGCCGAGGGTGTCGCGAGCCCAGGCCAGGACCTTCTCCAGGCGCTGCTCGACGTCGACCGCCTCAAGGACCTCGACCTTCTGCTCGAAGGACAGGTCGGGGGAGTAGATGGCGGTGTCGGCGATCTGGCCGGGGTCGGTCATGCCCCGCAGCAGCTCGGCGATCTGGGCGGCGCCACGGGCCTCGAGGATGTTCTCGACCACGGCCCGGTACTCGCGGGCCAGCTGCATGGCCCGCTCGGTGGCCGGCGGGTCGTCGATCGGCTCGATCTCGACCCAGGTGGCGGCCCCGGTGCCGGCGACGCCGGCCCCGATGCGGGCCCGGTGCAGGCCGCGCACGACCACCGCCAGCTGCCCGTTGGGCAGCTCGCCGGCGTTCTCGATCTTGGCGACGGTGCCGACGGTGGCGTAGCGGCCGTCGACCTTGGGGACCAGCAGCAGGTGGCCGCCGGTGTCGCCGGCGGCGCTGGACGCCGAGCGCGACTCTGGCGTCTCCAGGGTGGCGGTGACGACCATCCCCGGCAGCACGACCCCGCTGGTCAGGGGTAGGAGAGGAAGGGTCTCAGTCGAGAGCTCAGGCATGCATTCTCCAGGTCAAAGGGGTGCGACACCCTCATCAACACTGGGCCCCGACCCCACATTCCTAGAGCATGAAAACCGTTGAGGTGTTCAGGTGACCGTGATGATGCCCTTCATCGCCGCCGGGTGGTACTTGCAGATGAACTGGTAGTCCCCGGCGGCCGGGGCGGTGAAGGTGACCTTGGCGTCCTCGCCACCCTCGACGTCCTGGTTGGCGTTGCCCTCGGTGAAGGTGAAGTTGTGCTCGATGCTGTCCTTGTTGGTCACCTCGAGGGTGTAGCTGGCGCCGGACTTGAGGTCGAACGAGGTGGTGTCCCAGGCCGTCCCCTGCGCGGTGAGCGCCAGCTCGTTGTCGGCCCCGCCACCGGCGGCGGCGGTCGTCTCGGGGGCGCCGGTGGTCTCCGGGGCGGCGGTGGTCGCGCTCGCGCTCCCGCCACCGTTGTCGTCGCCGCCACCGCAGCCGGCGGCGGCCAGGGCCAGCACTCCGGCAAGCACCCCGATGACCATCCCTCGACGCATTCCGACCTCCTGAATTTGGGTGGGCCGCGGTCGCGGCCTCAGCACCCTAACCCGCCGGGGCGCGGGCCGATTCCCCACCGAGGTGCTCGGCGATGCCGTACAGCCGCTTCTGGTCGATGGTGCCGACAAGGCACCAGACGAGGCCGTCGGCCTCCCACCAGTAGCTGGTGTGCCTGCCCCAGGTGTAGGCGGCCAGCTCGCCGCCCTCGGTGCCCTTGGCCACCTGGGGCAGGTCGCCCCGCCAGCGCATCAGGGTGACCCGCCCGCCGACCGGGTCGCGGTACTCGGCCACCGCGGCCAGGTGCCCGGCCAGGTCGCGAGCCTCCCAGCCGTCCTTTCTGAGGCCGAAGGCGGCCAGGTCGGGGGTGCGGGAGTCCGGCCCGAGGACGGCAAACATCCGGGCGGCCTCGGCCTTGGTGGGCGCGCCGAGGCCGTCCTGGCCCCGGGCGTGATAGGAGCTCCAGGCCGCGGACAGCGGGCTGCCCGGGTCGGGCGCCGGGACCACCAGCAGGGCGACGGCGAGCACGGCGGCG
>DATENJ010000193.1:0-8517 GCA_035275125.1 Actinomycetes bacterium
CCGCCGGATCGAGCGGGGCGCCTCGGCACGGGCCGCGCTGATCGCCATGGCGCTCGGCGGGTCGGCCGCGGTCGCGATCACCTGGGCCGCCCTCCGGGGCGGGCCGTGGCTGCTGCTGGCCGGCGCGGTGGCCTTCGGGGCGACGGCGACGGCCTGGAACGCTGTCGGCAACCTGATCCTGGTCCGGGAGCTGCCGGCCAGCGTCGCCGGCCGGATGGCCGGTGTCCTCCAGGGCGGCTTCTACGCCGGGTTCGCCACCGGCCCGGCCTGCTTCGGGGCGCTGGTCGACCTGACCAGCTCGTACGCGGCCGGCTGGTCGATGGTGATCGTCGTCATGGCCCTGGCCGCCGGGGTGCTCGGCGTGGCCGGGAGGCGACCATGACGACCAGGGTGGCCTTCAGCCTGAACGGCCGGCCGGTGGGGGCCGAGGTCGACGACGCCGAGCTGCTCTGCGACTGCCTGCGCGAACGCCTTGGCCACACCGGCACCCGGGTCAGCTGCCGCGAGGGCGTCTGTGGCAGCTGCGATGTCCTGGTCGACGGGGTCGTCGTCCGGTCCTGCCTGCTGCTGGCGGCCCAGGTCGAGGGGTGTGAGGTGACCACCGTTGAGGGCCTGGCGGCCCGTGGCGGGGCCGCCGACGGGGAGCTGTCGCGGCTCCAGCGGGCGTTCGTCGACCACGGTGCCGTGCAGTGCGGCTTCTGCACCGCCGGGTTCCTGATCTGCGCCACCGCCCTGCTGGAGCGCGAGCCCGATGCCTCGCGGGAGCGGATCGTGGCGGCACTGTCGGGCAACCTCTGCCGCTGCACCGGGTACGCCAAGGTGGTCGCGGCCGTCGAGGCGGCCGCCCGGAGCGGGGGCGCCGCCGAGGAGGGCCGGTAGGGATGGAGGACGACGGCGGAACAAGGGTCGCGGTCGGGCGGAGCGTCCCGAGGGTGGACGCCCCGGCCAAGGTCACCGGGACCACCCGCTACGTTGACGACCTGCAGCTGCCCGGCATGCTCTATGCCCGCCTCGCCCGCAGTCCTGAGGCCCACGCCCGGGTGCTGGCCGTGGACGACGCGGCCGTGGGCGAGCTGCCGGGCGTCGTCGCCGTGCTGTCGTCGGCGAACCTGGCCGAGCGCCTGGGGACGCTGCCGCCCTATGACCCGGCCTGCCACGACTTCGAGCGGGCCACACCGTACGCGCCCGAGCCGGGCGACTTCCGCCTGCTCTCGGAGGTGGTCCGCTACGTCGGTGAGCCGGTGGCGGCCATCGCCGCCGAGACCGACGCCGCCGCCAGGGAGGCCGTGGCCGCACTCGACGTCGAGTACCACCGGCTGCCGGCGGTGGTCGACCTCGAGCAGGCGGTCGCCGACGGCGCCCCTCTCCTGCACGCCGACGCGCCGGGCAACCTGGCGTTCCGGACCGAGGTGGCGGCCGGTGACGTCGACGGGGCCCTGGCCGCGGCGGACGCCGTGGTCGAGGGTCGCTTCACCACCTCCAAGCAGAAGCAGGCCCAGCTCGAGCCGACCTGCTGCCTGGTCGAGCCGGCGGCCGACGGCGGCTTCACCGTCTGGGGCCCGCTCCAGAGCCCCCACCGGGCCCGCCACACCCTCGCCCGTCTGTTCGGCCTGCGGCTGAGCCAGGTGCGGGTGGTCGCCCCGGCGATCGGCGGCGTCTTCGGCAAGGGCGACGCGCTCACCGCCGAGCCGTACGCCGTCGCCCTCGCCCTGGTCACCGGCCGGCCGGTGAAGCTGCGGTTCAGCCGCACCGAGGACTTCGTCGGCACCGAGTCGAGGCACCCGTCCGCCGTCTCGGTCACGGCCGGGTTCGCCGCCGACGGCTCGATGGTGGCCCTGCGGGCCCGAGGGGTGCTCGACGCCGGTGCCTACCGCAGCCACAGCCCCCGGATCGCCCCCATCCTGGCCAAGCAGATGATCCTTCCCTACGCCGTTCCCAACGTCGACGTCACCGTGGACGTGGTCTTCACCAACACGCCGGTCAGCGGGGCGTTTCGCGGCTACGGCGGCCCCCAGGCGGCCTTTCCCCTCGAGCAGGCCGTCGACCTCGGCGCCGAGGCGGTCGGGGTCGACCCGGCGGATGCCAGGGTGACCATGCTGACCAGGCTGGACAGCCAGGCACCAGGGTCGCGGACCGCCCTTGTGGAGTGCATCCGGCGCGGCCGTGACGCCATCGGCTGGGACGCGGCCCAGCGGGCCGGGCCCGGCGCGGCGCCGCTCCGGCGCGGGGTCGGCATGGCCGCCGTCACCTGGAAGAGCGGGGTGGCCGACAAGCCAGGCGCCCTCGACCAGAGCGGGGCCAAGGTCCAGGTGAACGACGACGGCAGCGTCGACGTCATCAGCGCCGCCTGCGACCTTGGAACCGGCGTGGCCACCGCGCTGGCCCAGATCGCCGCCGACACCCTGCGAGTGCCCGTCGAGGCCGTCCGGATCTCGGCCACCGACACGGCCGTGACACCGTTCGACTCCGGCGCCTTCGCCAGCCGCTCGCTGTACCGCAACGGCGAGGCCGTCCAGCGGGCGGCCACCCAGGCCAGGGAGCGGATCCTGGCCTACGCCGGCGAGGCCCTCGAGGCGGCCCCGGCCGACCTGGAGCTGGTGGACGGCCGGGTCCAGGTCAAGGGGGCGCCACGGCGGCACGTCGCCCTGCCCGAGCTGTTGCTGCGCGGGCTGTTCGAGGGCCGGGACCTGTCCGGGCACGGCCAGGCCCCCAAGGCGGCCGCGCCGACGTCGGCGGCCCAGTTCGCCGAGGTCGAGGTCGACACCCAGACCGGCCAGGTGCGGGTGCTGCGGCTGGTGGCCGTCCAGGACGTCGGCCGAGCCGTCAACCCCGGCATCGTCGAGGGCCAGATGCAGGGCGCCGCCCACCAGGGGCTCGGCTACGCGCTGTCGGAACAGCTGGTCATCGACCCGGGCACCGGGGCGGCGCTCACCGGGAGCTTCATGGACTACCGGCTCCTGACCGTGGCCGACGGCCCCCTGGTGGAGACGATCATCGTCGAGCACCCCGACCCCAGCGGCCCGTTCGGGGCCAAGGGGGCCGGCGAGCCCAGCATCATCCTGACCGCCCCGGCGGTGGCCAACGCGATCCGCGCCGCCACCGGCGTGACCGTCGCCGACCTCCCGATGACCGCCGAGGCGGTCCACCGGGCCCTGCTGGCGGCCAGGCCGGTCGCCCACCCGGTGCCGTGAAGGTCAGGGTGCTGGGCGTCTCGGCCAGCCCGCGACGGGGCAACACCAGCATCCTTGTCCAGGCGGCCCTGCTCGGGGCGGCCAGCCTGCCGCAGGTCGAGACCGTCTTCGAGCCCCTGGCCGGGCGGACGATCGCCGCCTGCAACGGCTGCGGCCCCTGCCGCCAGGTGGGGCACTGCGTCATCGACGACGACATGCAGCCGCTGTACGAGCGGCTGCTCTGGGCCGACGTGGTCGTGCTCGGCACCCCGGTGTACTACGGCCAGCCGACCGGGCTGGCCAAGGCGTTCATGGAGCGGGTCCAGGGCCTCGGCGTCGGCGAGAAGCGGCTGCGGCTCAAGGTCGGCGGGGCCATCGCGACCGGGGCCAGCCGCAACGGCGGGCAGGAGACCACGCTGCTCGCGGTCAACCTCTGGTTCCACGTGTGCGACATGCTCCCGGTGGGGATCACCGCGCCGGTGAGCCAGTGGGGGGCGACCGGGTTCACCGGCACCGACCCCACCGACGCCCACCGCGACGCCACCGACCTGAAGCTGACGCCCCACACCGTCGGGGCCACCCAGATGGCCTGGATGTACGGCCGCAAGCTGGCCACCGTCGCCCGGATCGTGCGGGAGGGGATCGCCGCCTCCGGGCTCGACCTCCCCGACGCCCCCTACGGCTACTCGCTGCCGCAGGACTTCCCGGCCGAGCTGGGGGACATCGTCCCCTAGGGATGGCCGCCGGCTCAGGCGTCGGCCGGCAGGGCGTCGTCGGGAACGAGCCCGGCGACCACGTGCGGTGTCAGAGGGCAGCGGTCGACCCTGGCCCCGAACGGGGCAAGGGCGTCCTCGACGGCCCCGGCGATCGCCGCCGGCGGCCCGATGGTGCCGGCCTCGCCGACGCCCTTGATGCCAAGCGGGTTGCGCTCCGACGGTGTCTCGAGGTGGAGCACCTCGATGTCGGGCAGGCCGGTCGAGCGGGGGACCAGGTACTCCATGAAGCTCCCGGTGAGCAGCTGGCCCTCCTCGTCGTAGACCAGCTCCTCGAGCAGCGCCCCGCCGATCCCCTGGGCGACGCCGCCGGCCACCTGCGCCTCGACGATCGTGGGGTTGACGAGCACGCCGCAGTCGTGCACGACCAGATAGCGCAGCACCGTGACCTGGCCCAGCCAGGGGTCGACCTCGACCACCGCCAGGTGGGTGCCGCTGGCGAAGGTGACAGCGGGTGGCGTGAAGCGACCGGTGGCGGCCAGGCCGTCACCGTCCCCGACGAGGGTGGCCACCTCGGCCAGGGCCAATGACTGCCTTGGGGCGCCACGCACCTGGACCCGGCCGGCCCGCAGCTCCAGGTCGTCGGGGTTCGCCTCCAGCAGCTCGGCCGCCGCCCGCAGCAGCTCGCCGGCGAGCTTGCCGGCGGCGTCGCCGACCGCGTTGCCGACGACCACGGCCGTCCGGCTGGCGATCGTGCCGCCGCCCTCGCCGACCACGCCGGTGTCGCCCTGGACGAGCCGGACCTTGTCCAAGGGGACGGTCAGCACCCCGGCGCAGATCTGGGCAAGGGTGGTGGCGTGCCCCTGCCCCTGTGAGGGCAGGGCGACCGCCACGAGCACGCCGCCGTCCGGCTCGATCCGCACCTCGGCCAGCTCGCCGGGCCCGATGCCGGTGCCCTCGACATAGGTGCCGACCCCGATCCCGAGGTAGCGGCCGGCCCGCCGGAGCTCGGCCTGGCGCCGCCGCCAGTCCTCGTAGCCGCCCTCGCGCACCGCCAGCTCGAGGCTGGCCGGCACGTCGCCGGCGTCGATCACCAGCCGGCTGCCGTCCCGGTAGGGGATGCCGGTGTCGTAGGGCATCTCGTCGGGGCCGACGAGGTTGCGCCGGCGCAGCTCGACTGGGTCCATCCCGAGCTCGCCGGCGGCCCGGTCCAGGATCCGCTCCATGGCGAACACCGCCTCGGGACGGCCGGCGCCACGGTAGGCCGACAGCGGCGTCTTGTTGGTGACCGCGCAGCGGCAGTCCAGCTCAAGGGCCGGGACCCGGTAGGCGCCCTGCAGGTGCCCGGTGGTGTTGTAGGGCACGACCAGGCCCTCGACGTTGCTGGCGCCGACGTCGACCAGGTAGTGGTCGCGCAGCCCGAGGATGCGCCCCTCGGCGTCGAGGGCCAGCTCCACCTCGTGGCGCTGGTCGCGGGAGTGGATGGCGCCGACGAAGTGCTCGATGCGGCTCTCCACCCACTTCACCGGCCGGCCAAGGCGCAGCGCCAGCAGCGCCACCAGCAGCTCTTCGGGGTAGACCATCGACTTGGTGCCGAACCCGCCGCCAACATGGGGGGCGATCACCCGGATCCGCTCGGTGTCAAGGCCGGTGAAGGTTGCGAGGGCGGGGCGCAGCCAGTGGGGGGCCTGGGTGGAGGACCACAGCGTGAGCCGGTCGCCGTCCGGGCCGCTGCCCGGCACGGCCAGGGCGCCCCGAGGCTCCAGCGGCGCGCCGGTCTGCCTGCCCATCTCGAAGGTGCCGCGCACCACCACCGCGGCCCGCGCGAACGCCGCCTCGACATCGCCCTTGCGCACGGTGAAGTGGGCGGACAGGTTGTCGCCCCAGTCGGGGTTGAGCAGCTCGGCGTCTGGGGCGAGGGCGTCGTCGACGCCGCTGACCGTCGCCAGCGGCTCGTAGTCGAGCTCGACCAGCTCGGCCCCGTCCCCGGCGAGGTACGGGTCGTCGGCGACCACGGCGGCGACCGGCTCCCCGGCGTAGCGGACGCGCCCGGCGGCCAGCACCCACAGCAGCTCCGGCCGCACCATCGGGTCGATCGTCGCTCGCAGCCCGGCCTGCGGAGGGAACCAGGTCGGGTGGGGGAACGGGCCGTTGTGCGGGCCGAGGTCGGCCGCCGTGACCACCTCCGCGACCCCCGGCGCCTGCCGTGCGCCCTCGGTGTCGACGACCTTGAAGCGGGCGTGGGCGACGGTGGTGCGGACCACCGCCAAGTGCAGCGGGTGGTCGACGGGCACGTCGTCAAGGAACTGGGCCTTGCCGCGGAGGATGCCGGGGTCCTCGAGGCGCCGGACGGACTGGCCGAGCGGCGAGGTCACCGGTCGATCTCGAAGGTGTCGGCGCCGGGCACCCTGACGACCTCGGGGTAGTCGGCTCCGACGGTCCTGGTGGCGTCGCACCCCCACACCGAGATGACCTCCTTCTCGGGGGCCGACGGGTCGAGCGGCCCGCCGGCCACCCGCGGCACCACGATCAGGTCCTCGGCCGGCTGGAAGCGGGTGGTCAGCGCCCAGTTGACCTGGTCGGTGTCGAACACGTCGATGTCGTCGTCGACCACGATCACCCACTTGGGCCTGGCCGGGTCGCCGAGCGCGGTGAGGATGAGGTGCCTGGCCTGGCCCTTGTAGCGCTGGCGGAGGGCGATGACGGCGCTGTACTGGACGCCGCCCCAGTCAGGGAAGCAGACCGCTGTGACCTCGGGGAACGCGCGCCGCAGGTTGTCGAGCATGGCGCTCTCGTAGGCGAAGACCTTGAGCACGTGGTTGTCGGTGGTCGGCACGCCGGTGAGCCCGGCCAGGTAGATCGGGTCGCGGCGGGAGGTGATCGCCGTGACCTGGATGACCGGGTTGTGCTCGGCCGGGCCGTAGTAGCCGGTGAACTCGCCGAACGGGCCCTCCTCGACCAGCTCGCCGGGCAGGACGCGGCCCTCGATGACCAGCTCGCTGTCGGCCGGAACCTCCAGGTCGACCGTCTTGCACCTGACCATCTCCACCGGCCGGTCGAGGATGCCGCCGGCGATCGTCAGCTCGTCGAAGCCGTGCGGCACCTTGGCCTGGGAGGCGTACAGCAGCACCGGGTGGACGCCGTTGGCGATGGCCACGTCCAGCGGCCGGCCCAGCTCGGCGGCCCTGGCGATCTGGGTGCCGAGGCCCTGGAAGACGTGCGACATCACCGCCAGCCGGCGGGAGTCGACCCGCATCTCGCGGTACACCGAGGCGTTGCGCCGCCCGTCGAGCGGGTCGTTGGAGATGGTAAGCCCGACGGTCACATAGGCGCCGCCGTCCTTCTCGCTGTAGACCGGCAGCGGCAGCCGCTCCAGGTCGACGTCGTCGCCGCTGACCACGATCTCCTGGCAGGCGGCGTCGGCCACCGTCACCGGCTCGACCGGATGGGTGAGGCCGCGCAGGAACTTGGCGTTGCCCTCCTCGTGGCTGGTCACCTCGAGGGCCAGCAGGGCCCGCCTGCGGGTCGAGAACAGGCCGCCGACGACCGGCATGTCGTGGCCGATGACGTTCTCGAACAGCAGGGCCGGCCCGCCCGTGTCGCCCATCTTGCGGATGCCGGCCGCGATCTCGAACCTGGTCGACACCGGGCGGGCGACCCGGGTCAGCTCCCCGGCCTCCTCCAGCAAGGCGAGGAAACCGCGCATGTCGGCGTAGGGCATCCGGCCTTCTTTCATCAGGAGATATCGGCTTTCACCCGATGAGGCATCTTCTCTCCGCACGAAGAGGGACGCAACTCCTCCCAGATATCCACATCATGGAACGGCATTTCGCTGGTTGAGCCGTGCTGTTAGGCTGGCCGGCATCCGGCAGCAACCAGACGGGAGGCGGCGTGTACCCGGCGAGGTTCGACTACGTCGACCCGACGACCGTCGCCGAGGCGCTGACCTGCCTGGCCGAGCGGGCCGACGACGACGTCAAGGTGCTGGCCGGCGGCCAGAGCCTGATCCCGCTGCTGAAGCTGCGCTTCGCCAGGCCGGACCTGCTGGTCGACATCAACCGGATCGACGAGCTCAGGGGCGTCCGGGCGGACGGCGACGGGCTGCGGATCGGCGCCCTGGTGCGCGAGTCCGAGCTGGAGGCCGACCCGGCGGTCCGGCGCCGGTTCCCGATCCTGCGCGACGCCAGCCGGGTGATCGCCGACCCGGTGGTGCGCAACCTGGCCACCGTCGGCGGCAACCTGGCCCACGGCGACCCGGCCAACGACCACCCGGCCGTGATGGTCGCCCTCGACGCCTCGGTCGTGGCCAGAGGCCCGGAGGGGGAGCGGACCATCGGCGCCGCCGACTTCTTCAAGGGCCTGTTCGAGACGGCGCTCGAGCCCACCGAGCTGCTCACCGAGATCCGCGTCCCGGCCCTGGCCGCCGGCACCGGCACCGCCTACCGCAAGTTCGAGCGCCAGGCGGGCGACTACGCCGTGGCCGCCGTCGCCGCCCGGGTGACCGTTGACGACGCCGGCGTGGTCACCGACGCCCGCCTGGTCTACACCGGCGCCGGGGAGCGCCCGCAGCGGGTCGAGGCGGCCGAGCAGGCCCTGCTCGGCCAGGCCGTGACGCCGAGGACGGCCAGCGTGGC
>DATENJ010000194.1:0-6897 GCA_035275125.1 Actinomycetes bacterium
GCAGCCGCCTGGACCGGCCGGCCCGCAGCGCGGCCTGCACGCCCGGGCCGACCACACCGCCAGCGCACAACGCGCCGAGCAGTGTCGGGAACAGCGCCGCCATCGACGCGCCCAGCGCCGGCAGCAGCGTGAGGACGACGATCGCCCAGACCAGCACACCGATGAGCATCCCGTCGATGACGCCGCTGGCCAGTGCGGATGGCGGCGGGAGGGGCAGGTCTCCCGTAGCCTGCCCCTCCCTGCCTGCCTGGCGGCCGGTGCGAGTGGCCCGCGTCCCCAGGTTCGCGTCGATGCTGCCGACGCCGCCTGCGGGCCTCCGGACTGTCCGCTCCCTCCTCGACGGACGGCCGTCCACCGGATCGCCAAGTTGCTGCATATCGTGGGTTGTCAGTTGTCAGTCGGTCAGTGGCGTGGACGGTGGTAGGCCACCCGCCGCCGCTGGCCAACCGCCAGCAGCGTCGACCCGGCCGCGATCACGCACAGGCCGAGCAGCATCAGGCCCTTGGACATGGGACCGCCGGTGAAGGCCAGCTGGTCGGCGTTGGCTCCGGCCACCAGCTGCCCGCGGGCCGCGCCCTTGGGGAACTCTGGCGAGTGGACGTTGACGTAGTAGTTGCCCGGGTTGGCCATGATGTTCTTGACCACGGTGGCCTTGGCGGTGACGCAGCCGCTCTTGCTGTTCTCGGCGAGCGGGCTCTCACTGGTGAAGAAGGGCACGACCACGTCGCCGTTGACGCCGGCGGCACCCTTGTGGATGTGCGACATGATCGCCTCGAAGCCGGTCCACTTCAGGTCGAAGCAGATCTCGGTGCCGCGCACCTTGACCGCCGCGGTGCCGCTGCCGTTGGGGTCGCCCCCGCCGACCTCGTTGCTGCCGGTGAGCTTGGCGCTGAACTTGGTCCAGGCGCCGCCCCCCGACTGGCCGGCGGAGCTGGTCGCCGAGTCGGTGCTGCCTTCGGTGCCGCCGTAGACATCGTCACCGTACTTGACCTGGCTGGTGCTGTAGTCCTCCTGGGCGAGGGCGGCCGGCGCAGCCATCGCGGCGGCCACGACGGCGACCACCGCCGCCATCGTCACTCTTCTGAACATGAAGGGTGCTCCTCCTGAGTTGTCGTGTCGGTGACGTGCGGACGAGAGCTAGCCGTTGGCCCGGCGCAGCTGGCGGAAGTCCATGGCCAGCACGCGGACGCAGTCGACCGGTCCGCCGCGCTGGGCGAATGCCCGGGCGGCCGGGTAGTGGTTCTCGGCGGCCGCGTCGGCGCAGAAGCGGTAGCGGCCCGGCTGGGTCAGGGGCGGCATGATGCCGGTGAGGATGTCCGAGGTGCCTTCCTGGGACAGCACCACGAACGAGTCGCAGGTCTCGGCCGGCACGCTGCCGTCACGGGCGACGCGCTGGAAGCAGCCGTGGTTGTGGCCTTGGAGCTTGCCCTCCGCGTTCAGGCGCTGGGTCCCAACCCCGTACTCGGCCTTCGGGTCGGAGAAGAACCCGGGCTGGAAGTTGGAGAAGCGCACCCGGACGGTGATCTCGCGGTTGAGCGGAATGATCCGGCCGCTGCCCGGGCGCTGGATCAGCACCTGCGGGGTGTTGCCCGGGACCTCGCCGTAGGGCGTCGGGTTGAACACTGTGCCGGTCTGGATCCCGCTGTTGAGGGGCAGGTTGTTGACGTTGCCGTTGGGGTCGGCGGCCGGGTCCTCGCCGGCGTCCTCACCGGCGGTGGTGTCGGTGGTGGCGGTGTCGTCGGCCGCCGTGGTGTCGGTGGTGTCGCCGGCGGTGGTGTCGGTCGTGGTGTCACCGGTGGTGTCGCCAGTGGTGGTGTCACTGGACTGGTCACCGGCGACGGTGGTCGCGGTGTCGGCGGCGTTCGGGGCTTCCTGGGCGCCGGCGGCGGCGCCCGCGCCGGCCAGAGCCGCGGCGACCAGCACCGCGAGCACGCCGGAGACCCATGGAGCCCGCCAGCCGGAACGACGGGGGGGACGGAACGAGGACACGATGGCTCCCTCCTTGTCAGGAGTCGTCGAGGGGTTGGGGATGCCGGGGGGGTTGCCGGCTGCGGCTACTTGACCGTCAGCCAGCCCTGCATCTCCTGCTGGTGGTATTTGCAATAGAACCGGTAGCGACCCGGTTGCGGTGCCGTGAAACGGATCAGGGTGCTCGTGTCGGGGGGCAGGTTCTTGGAGATCTCCAGGTCACCGAAGGTGAAGTTGTGCTGGGTGGGGTCGACGTTGGAGATGTCCAGGACGATCTTGGTCCCGGCGGCGGCCGTGTAGACGGCCGGTGTCCAGGACGAGTCGGCGCTCTTCAGCTTCTGCTTGGCTCCGCTGTGCAGCTCCACCGGAACGGGCTTGGCGGCCTTGCGGGCGGTCTGGTTGGAGGGACCGTATCCTCCGCCGTCCTTAGTGGTCGGGATGGTGCAGCCGGTGATGGCCAGCACCACCGCGACCAGGCTCGAGACGGTCAGGAGCAGACGGCGTCGCGGCATCGCGGTCCTTCCCTGGTCAGAGAATTTCCTTTGCCACCTGGGAACTCTTGGCTGAGTCATCGGATTCCCTAAATCTCTCAAGAATTCTGGGCGGACGAGGGCACGAGAGTTCGGGAACGGCCGAACTCCGACAGCAGCAGCCGGCGGAGCCGCTCACGGGCCCGGAAAAGTCGCGAAAGCACGGTGCCCTTTGGCGTGCCCATCACCGCCGCCGCCTCCTCGCAGGAAAGGCCCTGGAGCTCGACGAGCGTGACCGCGACCCGGTAGGGCTCGGGGAGCTTGGAAATGGCCCGGCGCAATGCCTCCCGGTCGAGCTGGCGCAGCGCCTCCTCTTCCGGGTTGGGAACGTCCGCCCGGAACTGGGCCAGGACGTCGACGTCGTCGTCGGCCGCGCTCCGGTAGGTGATGCGCTTGCGCCCTCGGTAGTCGCGGCAGAACAGGTTGTGGGAGATCTGCAGCATCCAGGCCCGGCAGTTGGTCCCGGCCTGGAAGGAGTCGAAGGCGCGGAACGCTCTGAGGTACGTCTCCTGGGTGAGGTCCTGGGCCATCACCGGGTCGCCGGTCATGCGGAGGTTCGCCCGGTAGATCGAGTCGTGCAGGGGCAGCGCCGTGGCCTCGAAGCGCTCGTGAATCGAGGCGGCGGTCTCATTTGTTGCTGTCGCTGTCATCGAGGTCACCTCCCGACCATTCGCGCGGGCATTGGCGCCGGCGTCGCGGTTCTCCTGGTGGCCACCCGGCCCCGGTTCCAGGCGGTGAGCGGCACCGCCGGCGGCCACATCAGCAGGGCCAGGGTGAGCCCGGACAGGCACGCCCAGACCACCGATCCGAGCCAGATCTCCGGCTCCCAGCGGACGCCGTAGCCCGCTCCCAGGAGCGCGAAATGCGAGGTCCAATAGACGGCGGGCGCGATCACGGCCACCGCCCTGGCCGCCCAGCGCCGTTGCGGGGAGGGCCGCAGCAGCGTCACGGCCACGTCCGCCGCGGCCCCGCCCAGCACCGCCGCCCCGGCCAGCCCGATCAGGCCGAGCCCGGTCTGGGTGGCCAGCAGCAGGGCCACCGACCCGGCCATCACGGTGAAGGTCCCGAGCGGGGTCTGCCAGCGCAGCAGGAGCAGCAGCACCGGCGCCACGAAGAGCAGGTTGTGCGCCAGCAGGCCGAGCAGCTCGTAGACCTGGGCCGTCTCGGCCGACGGGGCGCCGCCCGGCAGCAGGGCCGCCGCCGCCGGCGAAACGTGCTGGAAGAAGAAGGCCGTCATGGCCACCACCAGCGTGGTCGACAGCACCACCGGCCAGAAGACCCGCAGCCCCGGGACCCGCGCCCGGCTCGGCCCCGACCACGCCGCCCGCAGCGCCGAGCTGACCAGCAGGCACGCCCCGGTGAACAGCACCAGGTGGAACGGCGAGATCAGCCGGCCCAGCCCGTGGGTCCCACCGACCAGCGTGTGCCAGACGGTGTCACCCGCCACCGCCACCATGGCCAGCCCCACGCCGACCAGCGCCAGCCGGTACCCGGGCGGCACGGCCCGCAGCGACCACGCCCCCCGCCGCTGGTTCCGGGTCAGGATCCAGGCCGCCGTCACCGAGAACCCCAGGAACAACACCCCGTGCCACGGCGTCAGCCCACCATCCACCCCGTTCCCATGACTCCACCCATCCAGGTACAGCCCCAGCACCAGCAGCAACGAGCACCACCCGGTCACCAGGTCCTCCCACCAGCTCGCCCGCCGCCCCTCAGCAGCAAGATGCCTCGGGGAGGTGGACCGCCCGGCGAGCCCGGCGCCGTCGCTGTTCCGGAACCGCTGCGCGGTGGACGGCTCGTCGGCGAACGGGTCGTAGGTCCCGAACCGGTGGGCAGTGAGGTCGTTGGTGCCGAACCGGCGGGCGGTGAGGTCGTTGGTACCGAACCGGTCGGCGGTGAGGTCGTTGGCACCGAACCGGTCGGCGGTGGCGGTGCGCCGGTCGGCGGTGGTCCGCGGGGCGCTGGCCTGCTCATTCCACCGCTCCCGGGCCCGGGCGGCGACCCGCTCGGTCCCCTCGGCCCACCACACCTTGGCCTGCTCCGAAGCCCGCGCGACCCGCCCGGCCCACGTGGCCAACCCTCCCCGCGCCGCATGCCGCGACCGGGCCGCCCGACTCTGCCGAGCCCGGGTCCCGCCGGCCGTCGCGGACCGGGTGCCGCTGGCGCTGGCCTGCGGGGCCTGGGTGGCCCGACCCTGCCGAGCCCGGGTCGCAGCGGCCTTCGCCGGCTGCATGGTCTGTCCGCCCTGGGTGTCGCGGGCGGGCCCGACCAGGGTGATCCCTGCCCTGGCGGCCCGGTCTGCCCGGGAGGCAGCGTATCGACGTCGTTCGTGCCGCCCGACGGCCTGCTCTTCGTTTGCCGCCACGGCAGCGCGTCCTGCTCGATCGCGCATCAGCTCATCACCGTCTCTCTCGTAGCGGCCGTCAGGGGCTCCAGCCCCGGTGCATGAAGTCATTGGGGGCTGTGACGTTGATGACCGCCCCGAGCCCGGCGGCGACGAGCGCCCCGGCGAAGGCGAGCAGCAGCATGATGGTCATGACCTTGCGGACCAGCCGGTCGGCGACCAGCCGCCGCCGGTAGCGCAGCGCGGTGAACGCCACCGCCGTCGCCAGGAAGGGAGTGGTCCAACCAATGTGGACCTTCCACTCCATGGCGAAGTTCTCCCAGAACGCGAGCTGCGGGCTGTTGAGCAGGTACTCGCGCGGGTACATGGCGATGTTGCCGCCGGGCGGCACCTTGGCCCGGTAGCCGGCGTACCCGAACCAGGTCCCGACCGCCGAGGCCAGCCAGGCCACGATCGCCATCCCGGCCGTCGAGGCCTTGCGGATCCGGTCCTTCATCCGCGAGTCCCCGCTGGTCAGCAGGGTCCCGATCCCGCCACCGAAGGCGTGGACGATGAGGATCCCGAGGGTCGAGTGGATGAGGAAGAACAGCTGGCGGGTCGTCAGCAGCCGGGCCGAGAGGATCCACGCCGAGAGGCCGGCCGCGGCCAGCGCACCGACCACGAACAGCAGGATGCTGGAGGTGTTCAGGAGCGTGCTGGTCCGCCGCAGCCCCGCCCGCCCCGACGAGGACCGCCGCCGGCCACGGGCCCGAGGAGCCAGCGGCGCGGCGTCGTACTCGTCCTCCTCGTCCTCGTCGAGGTCGTCGAGCTCCTCGGCGTCGTCCCAGCCCTCCTCGAGGTCCGACTCCCAGCTCGCGGGCGCATCCACCCACTCGTACCGGCTGTCGTCGTCCTCGTAGGCGGTCGCGACGCCGGCCTCCCAGCGACCGGAGTCGTCGGCGGCCCAGCCGCCGGTGTCGCTGTCGTTCGCCCAGTCGTTGGTGTCGTCGCGGTGCAGGTAGGCGCTCTTGAGCTGCTCGAACAGCGGCTCCTGGTCCGTCACCGGGTCCGGGGCCTGCTGGCCGTCGCGGTCCCAGTTGTCGGGGAATTCGAAGACGTTGCCCAGGTCGTCGTCGTGGACCTGCGTCACGAGGGCCCCCCCTCAGTAGCAGTCGTCACGGGCACGCAAGCAGCGCGGAAGCCTTCGGGAAGGCACAGGGAGAACCAGGCCGCCATTGCAGCCACCTCATTTATTTCATAGCGCGGCCAACGGCCGCGCGGCCGACGGGGGGATCACAACTCACCGGGAATTAGCTGACAGTTCCTGGCAGGCTGTGCGTCAGTATTGCTACTCAGAATTACGCGAGTTCACGGCAAGCGCTGGGGGAGCGCCACGAGCAGTCCCTGTCGTGGGGGCGACAGGAAAGGGGAAGCTCGGACCGATCCGCGAACGGCGAATTCAGAGCCATGCTTCTTGATGTCGCTGAGCCGGGGGGGAGGCTCTTTGGTGCAATGCCATGGGGGTAGCGGGTCGGACTGTACGGCACCACCCGGTTGGAGTCAAATCGTATACACGTCGATATCATCCTGTGATCTACGTAGATGTCCGGCTCCAGAAGGTGGGAATCCGCCGGACATCCGGGGAGTTCCCTCACAAACTACAGCCTGCAACCGTTCTCCGCCGGCTCCGCCACCCAGGCGAGCCGGCCCGACCGCCGGACCCGGGAAGGAGGTGATCCCTGGCACTTGCCATGGGAGCGCCCCGGTCCCCGTGACCGAGGCGTTAGCGCGTAGCGAGCGAGCGGCCGGGCGGAGGACCCTCCCTCGCCCGGCCGCTCGATTTCATCTCCGGGCTCGCCGCATGACCCTCACTTCGTGATCCCCTCTCACTCAGGGGGGAACCAGGCGAGAAGTCGCCGCCGCCCGACCCTCCATCTCCGGAGGGACCAGGCGCAGCAGCCGAAGCAACCCGACCCGGGCCGGCGCCGCGACCTGGACCGTCACCTCGGGCCCACCTTCGCCGGGAACCACCTCCACCGACCGCAGATGCACCCCGGCAACCCCCGAGTCACCGGC
>DATENJ010000195.1:0-6895 GCA_035275125.1 Actinomycetes bacterium
AGCTGATCGGCCAGGACACCAACGGCCGCGACGGCTGGTCCTTGGCCTGGCGCTACCACGACCAACCCCTGCTGGCCCACCTCACCGTCAACGCCATCGGTCTCAGCGGCACCAGCACCGGTGCCATGCTTGGCCTCTACCACCCCGACCCCGCCTCTGCCCCCCGCATCCTGTCGGTGACCACCACCCCCACCCTGCCCAGGGAAGGCGGCTTCCTGCGGCTACCCGCCGGAGCCGGCAAGCTCCTGTTCCGGGTGCAGACGGTCAACAACACCCAGCGGATGCGGTTCCTCCTGAGCCCGACCGGCACCGACACCTTGGCCCGGCTGCTCGGTGAGGACATCAACGGCCGCGACGGCTGGACCCTGGCCTGGCGCTACCCGGACGAGCCCCTGCTCGCTCATCTCACCGTCCGGGCCATCGGGTCCGGTGGCACCAGCCTCGACACCGTCCGGGCCTCTACCACCCCGACGCCACCAGCTGACGCCACCAACAGGATGCGGACCTTGAGGCCTTGGCCCGATCGGTGGCTCGCTTTACACCGGCCCCGGCATCCCACCGGGGCCGGATCCCAGCTGACGACGGCCAGAACCAGACCGCGGGCTAATGAACCCACGCTATCTGGGTGGCAGACACGCCGGTGACGTAGGGGTACCTGGGTGGCCTTGATGTTCGTGGCAATGGAGGTCTTCTGGCCCTTATCCCGCCGCGCAGACCGATGGTTGGCATCGCCCTCACCTTTCCGTGATGGGAGCCTCGGTGACCGGCGCGGCGACGTTCGTGGAGATGAAGTCGCTGACGGCCTGCAGGACCTCGGTGGGCTGCTCCATGTGCGGATTGTGACCAGCGCGCTCGATAAGCCGCAGGCTTGCCTTGGGGATCCCGGCCGCCAGCTCGAGCTGGCACTCTGGTGGGAACACGAAGTCCTCCCGTCCGGCCATGACCAGGGTCGGCACCGTGATCTCGCCGAGGCGGTCCATGACCGTCCAGCCCTTGCACAACCCGCGCGCGGCGAAGATCTGCGCCTCCGGTCGCACCTTGGCGCGCCACCCGCCGTGGATCACATCGCGGAGCATCATCCGCAGGCTCGGGTTATGGAAGTAGGCGCCCCCGATCCGCAGGAAGATCGGGTACCACTCCTTTGGCGTGAACTCGCCGTTGAACCAGCGCCGGACCAGCTCCACCTTCGCGGGGCTGTACCCGCGCTTGGCCATAACCTCTGCCGCGTGCTGCTGCGACCAGTGGCTGTCCCCGCCGGTATCCAGCAGCACCAGGTGCGACAGGCGGTCGGGATAGCGCAGCGCGTACTCCAGGGCCACCTGGCCGCCGAAGGAGTGGCCCAGCACCGCCCAGCGTTCGAAGCCCAGCCGCTGGCGTAGCGCGTCGGCGTCGGCGGTCAGGTTCTCCCAGGTCATGGACGACACCGGGGCACCCACGGAGCGGCCGTTGCCGCGGTGGTCATAGAAGATCAGGGTGAACCGGTCGGCCAACCGCCGGAACGGCAGCATCGTGGTGTGATCCGCGCTCGGCCCGCCGTGCATCAGCAGCAGCGGGTGGCCGCGTCCGATGACGTCGACGAACAGAGACACGTCTCGGATCGGCATCGTGGTCATGAGTCCTTCTCCTTCAGCGTCTGGTGCTTCTCGTAGGCCAGTTCAGGGTGGATGTGGCGAGCGGCTTGGGAGCCCAGGGCATGGTCGTCGCCGTGTCCACCGCAGGTCGTCCGTCGCCGGTTGGAAGAGCACCCGAAGCGCCCGCTTGGGGACGGCCTGATGTGGTGGGATGGGTCGCCACGCCAAGCGCATGCAGCTCCTCCCGCATGCCCGCGGTGACGACCTCGAGGTCGGGGTAAGCGTCTTGGTCGGCGACGACCCCGATGGTGAAGGTTCCCGCGTACGACAGCGCTCAGGTGCCACAGCTCGGTGGCGGCCGCGTCACTCATCACCGCACCTCCTGGTGTGCCCTGCGCCGCCGCCGGACGGCCTTCGCCGCGGTGACCGCCGCCACCGCACCGAGCGCGCCGGTCGCCCACGGTCGTGGGTTGTTGCTGGCGGGTTGCTTGTCGAACGACAGCGGCGCGAACCCAAGGTCAAGGTGGACCGCGGTCGTCCCCACCCCAGGTGCTCGGCTGAAGACCACGCGGCTCGTGCCGAGCCCAACCTCGGACAGGTCGATCCGGAAGAGGTAGGGATCCCGCTCGTCGTCAGGGTGGAGGGCAAGGCCGCGGTTCACCGCCGGGATCGGGCTCAGGGCCCGGATCATGAGCTGCCCGCGGCGGACAAACACCTCCGCCCCGAGGACGAACCACCGCTGCACGTCGCGGAATGACCCGCGGAACCCATACCACCCACACAGCTCGCTCCAGAGCTCCGGGTGGTGGGGAACCTCAGTCCGGAGCCCCTCCTCCGGAATGCCCAGCATGCAGCTGAGCAGCCCCGACACCTCGGCTCCCAGCCAGGCCAAGGCGCCCCTGGCTCCATTGGTGAAGGCCACCACCCCGACCCCGTCGTCGGGAGCCAGCGCCAGCTGAGAGCTGAACCCGGGGACCAACCCATCGTGCTCGACGACCAGATGACCGCCCAGCTCACGGCGGAAGAAGGCCAGGCCGACACCCGCCAGGCGCGGATCGGGCTGGTAGTGGGGGGCGAACATGCTGGCAAGGGTCTCCGGTTGGAGGATCGAGCCGTGCTCACCGGTCCCACCACCCAGCAGCGCCGCCACGTAGCGGGCCATGTCGGTGGCGGTCGAGTAGATCGACCCGGCTGCGGCCGTCACGACATCCCAGTCGCCGACCGGATGCGGGCCATCGGACCGCAACCGGTACCCCGTGGCCAGGCGAGGCCTGACCCAATCGGATCGGACGAGGTCAGTGTGGGTCATACCGAGCGGCTCGAAGAGATGGTCGCGGAAGCAGCGGTCCAGGGACTGGCCGCTCACGTCCTCGACGAGCTGGCCGAGGGTGGCAAAGCTGTGGTTGCTGTAGGTGTGCGTTGTGCCGGGCTCGGCCACCAGCTGGAGCCCGCCCCGGTAGTACTCGGCCAGCGTCGGCAGCTGCTGGCCGAACCGCACGGTCTGCCCCAGGATCGGCGTGTACGCACGCCAGGGATGCACCAGCTGGGGCAGTCCGGCGGTGTGGGTCAGCAACTGGCGCAGCGTCGCCGGCCGGTGCCCAGCCTTGGCCGGGACCAGACGGTAGGCGCGCAGGTAGTCGTTCGCTGGGGCGTCGAGGTCGACCAGCCCCTGCTCACACAGCTGCAGCACCGCCACCGCGGTGAAGGTCTTGGTGACCGACCCGATCCGAAACACCGTATCCTGGGTAACGGGCGTGTTCGAGGCGATGTCGGCCAACCCGTGCCCATGAAACAACTCCAGGCGTCCGTTGCAGATCACGCCCACCGCCAGCCCGACGGCCGGGTGGCGACTGAGGATCCCATTGATCCTACCCTTCAATTCGAGCTCGTCGATCTCTCGGGGCGCGTGATCGGAATGTCTAATCTTTTCGGTGAGTGACGCGGTCATCGTGTGCTCTCTTCTCGCGATACCGGGAGGCGCGCCCAAACGGCAATCGGTTCGCGTTACTTGGACAATGGACGCCGAGGCTGTAGGTCACCAACGCGCCTCCCCACTCCTCCGACCATGGCCTGCCACCTTCCCACCTAGTAGTAGTGCCTCCCTGACCCGGCCGGTAGGGGCGAACGGTGGGTGGATCGCAGGACCCTTGGCCACCCCGAACCAGGCAGCGATGGTCGAAGATCACGGACGCGCAGGACCGCCCGGCGCTTTTGTTGCCATCCACACGACGGCCAGCGCTATACGGTGGAGGAATCGGCTGTGGACATTCCCCCCGGCCGCTGGAGTGCGTCAAGGGTGTCAGAAGGGCCTTCGAACGAGGAGCCCAACAGCCCTACTGGGCTCAGCGATTATGGTTGATGATCAACTTGGAATGAACCAGGGAAAGGGGCATCCATGGGTCAGCGCTATGAGTACAAGTTTGTTCGGCTCGGAGAATACGCAGGGTCGGCCCTCTTCGGCGTCAAGGACAAAGCCCGGAACACCTACGAGGACGTCGTCCAGGAGCAGGCCAGGGACGGCTGGCGGCTGGTGCAGATCTTCGCTCCTGGCGTGGCCGCATTCGGCGCCGCCAAGTACTACGAGCTGATCTTCGAGCGGGAGCGCGCCGAGGACGAGAGTGCCCGCAACGCGACCAGTCGGGAGCGTGTCGCCAGTACCGCACGGGCATGAGGTGGCGATAGCGACCCTCTACATGCAGGTCGAACTGCCTCCGGGTTACCAGGTGGGCTCGGGCTGGTTCAGACCAACGCGCCTGTGCTCGCCTGTCGCGGCTTGCCGGCCGTCTCGATATGGTGCACGCGGTCGTCGCCGTCGACCAGCAACATCTCGACGCCGCGAAGGTTCGCCTGGAAGGCCGCCAAGGTGTGCCCACGCAGCGCGACCGCCGCGACGGATGCGCCGCGGGCAGCACCACATGGGTCACGCCCCCGGTGGCACCGCAGCGGGCATGGCCGCCGGCCGCTACCAAACGGCAACCAGGCCATCGCCTCCAGCCCCATTCCTCGGGCGTAGGTAAGCTGCTCGGCCAGATAGCCATAGCCTAGACTGCCGTCCGATCTACCTATGATCCTGTGATCCGGGTCACCTCTTCTGCGCCGGTCCCCCACACCTACAGCAGGAACTTCGCTGAGACGGCGAGTACGAAGCCGAGGGCGGCAGCCACCACCCAGCCATCAGCCACACCTGTCACTGAGGAACCGACGACCACAGAAGCGGCCTCTGCCTACCCCGAGCCAAAGGCCACCGACTTCAATCTCGAGGTCAAGATCCTCAAGAAGGAAAACTTTGGCTCCGCCGGCAGCCTTGTCAGATTCCGCATCGAGGCCGGTTGGTCCAAGACCTACGACCCCGACAAGACCTATGAGGTCACCTACGAAGTCCGTGGACCTGAGGATGGCCCAATGGTCAACACCTTTGAGGTCACTGCTGACGAGTATCGGACCGAGCGGGAGGAGTCGGCTTCGACCCCCTCAGCCTCCACCCGCCTCACCGCGCGCGTCACCGACGTCGACGAGATCTAGGGAAGCGGACCTTCGCAGGCCGGTGTCTCCGCGCATGACCGCGCGCTGGAGTGGCGAACGACGGACCTCGCAGGCACGCGTCCGGCAGAGCATGCGGCAGTCATACGAGGGTCGAACTCGGCGCCATGCTGCATCGCCGTCGAGGTCTGAGCGGCGAAAACCTATGACCTGCGTGTTGTCTGCCGAACGTGCGGCTCGTGCCCACCGGCGACAAGCGGTCCCCGCGTCGCACGGACCCAGCACGGACCCGACCACTCAAGACGGCAGCCTCCGGTCAATCCGGTCGCGGACGCGTTCGCCCTCCCTCGCCTTGATCGACGAGTCGCTCCGTCCACGGTCGCGTCTGCCCTGGTCAGGGCTATACTATTTACTCGCCCCCCTGCAAGCGCCGGAATTGTGCACCATAGGTCATATGGTACTTATTCCGTAGGACTGTCCGCTACTTGCATGAGTCGACGGTACGTGGCAGACAGCCCGCTGCTGCTTCCGGAATTACAGCGTTGTCATTTGCTCCATTGGTCGTCGTACGAGGGGGCGTGCGCAGAGCAAGATCGGACAAGCATGTACGGAACGTCAGTTGAGTTGCACTTTCTGAACGTCGGTCACGGCGACTGCACGTTCGTTGACCTTCCCTCCGGCCGGCTCATGATGATCGACATCAACAACTTCCGCCGCACCTACCACGGCGCCCTGGCCAAGCTTGCCAACCCGGCCACCGCCGGGCTCCGGCCGACCGCCGCCCGCGTCCTTGGGGTTCTCCGTCACTACGGTCCCCTCACCGCCAACCAGCTCGCCGCCCAGCTGAGCAGCCAGGGCCGGACCGCCTCAATGGCCACCATTGACTGGGCCCTAGCCGACTCGTGACGGCCGACGTCGCCGCCATCGATCCGCACACACAACGATGGACCCTCCGGCCAGCCACCCAGCATCCCCTGCTGCAGGCGGTCGATCTCCACGGTGCCCATGACTTCCGCCACACCTTCTCGACCTGGCTGGAGGACGCCGGCATTCCCGCTCGGGTTATCGACGAGCTGATGGGTCATCAGGCCAGCGGGCGGGCCGGCCGGCATGACGCCAGTGCCATCGGGGCCCACTACCGCCACACCACCCCCGAGATGGCCGCCCGGGTCGTGGCCGCGGTCGAGGAACGCCTGGTCATCGTCCTCGCGACGGCGGAGGCCGCCCTCGACCAACAACCCTGGTGACGTTGCGTGGTCGATCACCACGCTGCGGGATTTGCTGGCAGATTGCTGGCAGACGACGTTCAGAGCGGGTGCGGGAGATGCGAAATGCCTGGTGGAGCTGAGGTGATTTGAACCCCTGACCCCTTGCATGCCATCGAGGGATCCCCGCCACAGCGCCCACCACAAAGCCTTGCGCAGCAAGCCATTGCAACGGAGCAGTCGGGCCGCCGGGTGGTGGCTCGTGTGGCCTCATCCGGTTTAGTTGCTGCGCCGTTGCTGCGCGCGCAACGACCTTGACATGAGGATCCTGAGCCCGACACCCCTGCCGACCATGCCGCGGGGCGGCGGCCTCTTGGCGGGGCGGAGCCGCCTTGCGTCGTGGACCAGCCGACTAGCGCTCCGGTTCGGGCGGCCGCTCCTCGTAGGGCACTGGTGAGGTTTGGTCGTGGTTGATGATCTTCACGATCTGGACGTAGCCGAACGCGGCTCGGAGTCGCCGAAGGGCTGCGTCTTGATCGGGTCGACCGTTACCGGCCAATTATCCCTGCGGTGGGTCGTCCCGTCGGATGCCGAGGTGGAGGTAGACCCGGCCTCCTTGCCATTGGATCTTGTCGACCT
>DATENJ010000196.1:0-5900 GCA_035275125.1 Actinomycetes bacterium
AGCCCCTGGACCCGGGCCAGCAGCACCTCGGCCAGGGTCCCAGGCAGCTCGACCCGGGCGTGGCCAGCCCCGGCGGCCAGCAGCTGCTCGGCAAAGAACGGGTTGCCCTCGGAGCGGGCGTGGATGCCCTCCACCTGCTCCGCCGGCAGCGGAGCGCCGGCGATCGCCTCCAGGTGCTCGGCCAGCTCGGCCTGGGTGAACGGGGCCAGCTCCACCCGCTCCACTGTCGGCAGCCGGACCAGCTCGGCCAGCAGCGGCCGCAGCGGGTGACGCCGGTGCAGCTCATCGGACCGGTAGCTGACCGCCAAGGCCACCCGGCCCGAGCGCAGGGTGCGGGCCAGGAAGGCGACCACGTCCCGGGTGGCCCGGTCGGCCCAGTGCAGGTCCTCCAGCACCAGCACCACCGGCGACCGCTCGGAGCGGCCCACCAGCACCGCCCGCACGGCATCGAGCACCTGTAGCTGGTCATGCCCGTCGCCGGTGAGCCCGTCCACCGGCTCGGCCAGGTTGGTCCTCGGGAGGAGCCGGCCGAGGCCGGGCGCGGTCGCCGCCGTCCCGGCCAGCAGCTCAGCCTCCTCCGGATCGTCGGCGAGCTGCCGCAGGGCGTCGACCACCGGCAGGTAGGCGAGGCCGATGTCGCCCAGCTCCACGCATGCGCCCGCCAGCACCCGCATCCCACGCCGGCGGGCCCGGTCGGCGAGCATCAGCAGCAGGCGGGTCTTGCCCACGCCGGCGTCACCGGCGACCAGCACGACCTGCGGCTGGCCCCGCTCGACCCGGTCCAGCACCGCGTCGAGTTGGCCCAGCTCGACCGCCCGGCCGACGAACGCCGAGCTCGGGAACTCCCCAGCCATGCCCGCCAGTATGGCCGCCGCCCCCAGGAAGAGAAACGGATGGGGTCGGGGTAGCCCTGCTTGCGCTCGTAGCCGGCCACAAGTCGCTTGACTTGAAGCCAACTCCAGGTGGCAGTGTGGTCGCGACGCAAAGGAGCAGCCCATGGACAACGAGGACGGCTACTTCGACGAGCGGGCGGCGGCGCGGTACGACGGGCAGCCCGCCGACATGTTCGAGCCGGGCCCAGTGGAACCGGTGGTCGAGGTGCTGGCCAAGCTCGCCGGCGGTGGCCGGGCCCTGGAGCTGGGCATCGGCACCGGGAGGATCGCGCTGCCGCTGGCACGCCGCGGCGTCCCGGTCCATGGCATCGAGCTGTCGCGGTCGATGGTTGCCCGGCTGCGCTCCAAGCCGGGCAGCGAGGCGATCGGCGTGACGATCGGCGACTTCGCGACGACCAAGGTCGACGGGACGTTCTCCGTCGCGTACCTGGTCTTCAACACCATCATGAACCTGACGACGCAGGAGGCCCAGGTCGCCTGCTTCCGCAATGTCGCCGCCCACCTCGAGCCCGGGGGCTGCTTCGTCATCGAGCTCAGGGTCCCGGAGCTGCGCAGGCTCCCCCCCGGGCAGAACGTCCTGCCCTGGCACGTCGGCCCGGACCATTTGGTGCTCTACTCCTACGACGTCGCCACCCAGGCGATGCGCGGGCACTACGTCGAGTTCGTGGACGGCCGCGGCGAGTACAGCACGATCCCGTTCCGCTATGTGTGGCCAGCCGAGCTCGACCTGATGGCACAGCTCGCCGGCCTGCGCCTCCGCGACCGGTGGAGCGGATGGACGGGCGAACCCTTCACCAGCGACAGCCGCAAGCACGTCTCGATCTGGGTGAAGCCCGCGTGAGTACTGCCACGGGCGGTGAGCCGGCTCAGCCGAGATCGACGGCGACCGGGCTCGGCTCTGTCTCAGTGACTGGGAGCGGCCGGCGCGGGACGGGTATTGCGTTGACGATCGAGGTGGTCGTGCGGCCGAGCGGGGTGAAGCGGTCAAGGATCGGCTCCAGCTCCTCGATCGAGCGAAGGGACAGCTTGAAGAGGTAGCAGTCCTCGCCGGTGATGCGGTAGCACTCGGTGACCTGGGGCAGCTGGCGGGCGACCTCGGGGATCAGCTTGAGGTCGTGGGTGTTGGGGCTGACCCTGACGATGGCGCAGATGGTGTAGCCCAGGGCGCGCGGCTCGACCTCCGCCTGAACGCGGAGGGCGCCACTGTCGGTGAGTCGGCGCAGCCGTTCGGCCACCGCGGGCGGGGACAGCCCGACCCGCCGGCCCAGCTCGGCGACCCGGAGCCGTGCGTCGCCGTACAGCTCGGCCACGATGCGGCGGTCGATGGCGTCGAGCGAATCAACGGTCTGATGGGTCATTGTTTCGTTGTTCCGACGGCATTCCGGTCTCAGCTCCGATGTTTACCCATTCATCTGGGGCGAGCGGCCTTCGTAGGATGCGCTCCGTGAACAACGCCGCGCAAGCGCTGACCCCTCCCGACCGCTGCGGCAGCGGGAGCGCACCGCGGTGGCCGCTGCGGCTCCACGACCTACCGCCGCAGTTGTTCTTCCTGGTCAGCGCGGTCTTTCACTACCTCGGGCCGGCGTTTGCGGTGCTGCTGTTCGCCCGTCTCGACGTGCTCGGGGTGGCCTGGCTGCGGATCGCGAGCGCGGCGGCCCTGTTCGCACTTTGGCGCCGCCCCTGGCGGCTGCTGGCCCGGATGGACCGGCGCGGCCGTCTGCTGCTCGTCCAGCTTGGGATCGTGCTGGCCGCCATGAACGCGGTGTTCTACCTGGCGGTGGCGCGGTTGCCGCTGGCAACCGTTGGCGCCGTCGAGTTTCTGGGGGTGGTGCTGCTGGCGACCGCGGGCGCCAGGACGCCACGCAACGCCGCCGCGCTTGCGCTCACCGTCGGCGGCGTGGCCGCGCTCGCCGACCTGCGCCTGGTCGGGCAGCCACTTGGGTTCGCGTTCGCCTTCGCCAACTGCGCGCTGTTCATGTGCTATGTGGTGCTCGGGCACCGGGTCGCCAACACCGAGGCCGGCAGCGGCGCGATGAGCGGGATCGACCAGCTCGGGGTGGCGATGCTGGTCGCCGCCGTGGCGGTGACGCCGGTGGGCCTCGGCGGCGCCCTGGACGCGTTCGCGCACCCGGTGCTGCTGCTGGCGGGCGTGGGCGTTGGGCTGTGCTCCTCGGTGGTTCCCTATGTCACCGACCAGCTGGCCATGGCGAGGCTGCCCCGCGCGACCTTCGCCCTGATGCTGGCGCTGCTGCCGATGCTGGGCACGGTTATCGGCGCGATCGTGCTGCGCCAGTACCCCGCGTACCAGGATCTGCTCGGCATCGCACTGGTCGTCGCCGGCGTCGCGCTGCACCAGGTCCCCGACGTACCAACGACCCCATCGTGATGTCCTCGCCTGGCGGGCCGTCAGTCCCGCTTCACCGGCTGTTGTTCCTGTCGCGCAGCCAGCGCTCGAACTCGACGGCGACGATGCGCTCGTCGTGCACGCCGGCCGCGCCGTCGGACGCCAGCCAGACGATGGGCGGGCCCATCACCGCGGGCTCCAGGAACCTCTGGCCCTCGGCCACGGCGTCCAGCGGCAGCATCCCCGTGACGGTCGCGCCCCCTGGCAGCAGCAGGTTGACGGTGACGCCCGTGTCCCGCAGGTCGGCGGCCATGATGCGGGACAGCGCCTCGCTGCCGGCGCGCGACGGCCCGTAGGGGACGAACCCGGCTCGGTGCATGGTCGAATCGCTGACCGAGATGTTGACGATGCGGCCGCCGCCGGCGGCCAGCATCCGCGGCGTGACCTCACGCGCCACCAGGAAGTAGCCGGTCAGATTGGTCTCGACCACCGCACGGAAGCCGTCGACCGGCACCTCCCAGAAGCTCTGCGGGTGCGTCATGAAGCGCGGGTTGACCGTTCGCATGCCGATGCCGGCGTTGTTCACCAGCATCTCGATGCCGCCGAGGCGGGACCACGCCTCGTCGACCGCCCTGGCCACCGACGACTCGTCCCGCACGTCCAGCTCGATGCCGACCGCCCCCGGCAGCTCGGCGGCGACCGAGCTCGCACGCTGGCCGGATCGGCCGGTCAGCGCGACCGTCGCTCCCGCCGTGGCCAGGGCGGAGGCCATGGCGAGTCCCAGTCCGCTCGTCCCGCCGGTCACCAGCACCTTCAGCGGGATCCCCCCGTCCCGCGAACAGCCAGCCCGCGCCTGCCGGCCGTGGCCTCCGGCAGCGTTGAAGCACCCATGACTCGAGGCTACGCTACCCGCGGATGCCGACGTTCGTCGCTGGGCTCGGCCGTCACGCCGGAGCTGTTACGCCGGCATGCGATGCTGCAGGAGTCGCATGAGCGGACGAACGGACGCCCCACCGCCCAGTGGTCGCGACTCCAGGCTGGACGCTCGGGCGACCTCGGCCCCAAGTCTCGAGAGGAGCCCGCATGAAGACACCCCCGATCGTGTCGCCGGAGGAGTGGCAGGCTGCGCGCCAGGAACTGCTGGTGAAGGAGAAGGAGCTGACCCGCGCCCGTGACGCCCTCGCCGCCGAGCGTCGGCGGATGCCATGGCTGGCCGTGGACAAGGCGTACGAGTTCGAGGGGCCCGACGGCAAGGTGAGCCTGCTCGACCTCTTCGACGGCCGCCGTCAGTTGATCGTCTACCGCGCCTACTACGGTCCCGAGGTCACCACGTACGCCGAGGGCGGCTCGTATCCGGAGCGGGCGTGTGTGGGCTGCTCGTTCGTCGCCGACCAGGTCGCGCACCCCGGCCACCTGAACGCCCGGGACACGACGCTCGTGTTCGCCTCGCGCGCCCCCCAGGCCGAGATCCAGGGCCTGAAGAAGCGCCACGGATGGGAGCACATCCCCTGGTACACGCTCACCGACGACTTCGACAAGGACTTCGACGTCGACGAGTGGCACGGCACCAACGCGTTCATCCGCGAGGGCGACCGGATCTTCCGCACCTACCTGATCAGCGGCCGCGGCGACGAGCAGATGGGGAACACCTGGAACTACCTCGACATGACCGCGCTCGGCCGCCAGGAGGAATGGGAGGACTCGCCGGAGGGCTACCCGCAGACCCCGCCGTACGGATGGTGGAACTACCACGACGCCTACAGCAAGGGGAAGTGATCCCCCACTGCACACCCTTGGCTAGCGGACGATCCGGTACTTGAGGTGGGTGACGGTTGGTGAAGCGACCACCCTGACGGGCTCGAGGGTGAGGGCGCCGACGCCCTCGAAGACCCGCTCGCCCACTCCGAGGGTGATCGGAACGACGTGGAGGCAGAACTCGTCGAGCAGTCCCGCGGCGAGGTACTGGTTGACGGTGCCGGCGCCGCCGGCGATGGCAACCTTCTTGTCGCCGGCGGCCTTGCGCGCCTGGTCCAGCGCGGACTCGATCCCGTCCGTGACGAAGTTGAACGTCGTGCCGCCCTTCATCGGGAGCGGATCACGGGGGTGGCGGGTCAGTACGAAGACCGGCGCGTGGTACGGCGGCTCCTCGCCCCACCAGCCCGTCCACGTCTCATCCCACGGCCCGTCTCCGCCGCCGAACATCTTCCGGCCCATGATGTGGCTGCCCACACCGTCGTTCGCCTCCTGGAGGACCGCTGCGTCAGCGGCGCGCCCCGGTTGGTCGGTCTCGAGCATCCAGTTGCTCAGGGCCATCCCGCCTTCCCCGAACGGGTCCTCCACGCTCTGGTTGGGCCCGGCGGCGAAGCCGTCGACCGATACCGACAGGCGACTGGTCACGATGGTCATGATCTGAAGCCTCCGTTCTTGAACTCAACCTGAAGGACCTCCACCGTCGCGCATCCCACCATGTTCTCATCCCACACCGCCCGGGAGTCACCGAGCTCAGCGGACGACCTCGACCAGCAGCACCCAGGCGTTGACGACCGCGACAACCAGCGAGAAGGCCACCCCGGGGACCAGCCAGTACAACCCACCACCCGCCCCCACCAGCAACGACACCCCGGCCACCACCACCGGCAGGGTCGCCGCCTGGGTGACCACCA
>DATENJ010000197.1:0-3050 GCA_035275125.1 Actinomycetes bacterium
AGCCCCTGGACCAGGTCCTGGGTGTAGCTCTCGCGCCGGTCGGCGTCGTGGCTGCCCCGGAACAGCTGGGCCAGGGTGTCGTGGATGGCCTTCATCCACGGGGAGATCTTCTCGTCGACGTCGCCGGGCAGGAAGCCGAGGTCCTGGCGCCCGACCGGGACCACCGGGCGGAACACCAGCACCCGGTCGTAGTTGCCCTGCTCGAGGGTCTGCTCCAGCCCGGCCGCCACGGCCAGGTAGGTCTTGCCGGTGCCGGCGTTGCCGGCCAGCGACACCAGCGGCACCTTGGGGTCGTGCAGCAGGTGCAGGGCGAACTGCTGCTCCTTGGAGCGGGCCCGCACCCCGAAGGTCTCGGGCGGCTCCCCGACCAGGGCGACCTCGACCGGATCGCCGGTCTCGACGGTCCGCCGGACCTGGCCGAGGGCGCTCTGGCTGCCCGAGCGCAGGACCACGAACTGGTTGGCCCACAGGGGCTGGTCGGCGGTGATCTCGCCGCCCCGGGCGGCGTAGATGGCGTCGATCCCGGCGGCCTGCTCGCAGACGGCCACCCCCAGGTAGCCCTCCTCGATGGCCACCCGCTCGTGGCGGTACTCCTCGGCCAGGAGCTTGAGGGCCTCGGCCTTGATACGCAGGCTGGCGTCCTTGGAGACCAGCACCACCTCGCGCTCCCCGGCCAGCTCCTTGGCCAGGTTGGCGGTGGTGGCCAGGATCCGGTTGTCGTCGGAGTCCGAGGAGAGGGCCTCGGGCAGGTCCAGGCGGGAGGCCAGGCTGACCTCGACCCAGATGCGCCCGCCCCCGGGCAGCTCGACCCCCTCCGACAGGTTGCCCTGCTGGCG
Organism: Actinomycetes bacterium; assembly: GCA_035275125.1. Classification (GTDB taxonomy): domain Bacteria; phylum Actinomycetota; class CALGFH01; order CALGFH01; family CALGFH01; genus CALGFH01. The sequence continues at coordinate 837 of DATENJ010000197.1, forward strand.
GAGGCGCTCAAGGGTGCGGATGGCCCGCCTGGCCGACGCCCCGGTGTCGTCGGGCCTGGTCTTGAGCTTGTCCAGCTCCTCGACCACGGTCAGTGGGATGGCGATGTCGTGCTCCTGGAAGCGACCCGGGGCCTCCGGGTCGGCGATCAGCACGTTGGTGTCGAGCACATAGGTCCGGGCCATCACACCCAACGGTACCTGACCACCGGGGGTTCGGGGGCCGGAAGGCTCGACCGCCGATGGGACGATCGGGACTTGCAATGACTAGTTACCTCGAACTAGACTCCGCGATGCGGGTACAGACCGCCCCCGATTATGGGGACGGCGGGGCCCGGGACCGCTTCTTCTCCGGCGGCCTGCTCTGGGGGATCAGGCCGTTGCGGGGTCCTGGGTGTCGCCGTGGGGGCGGGCAGCGTCAGTCGTCACGACGACGCCAGAGAAGGGCCGCGGAGCCACCGCGGCCCTTCTTCTTTGTGTCATGACACCCCATTTGCCCGGTAGTTCTACTTAGGCGAGGGTGGCCAGGTCCTCCTGGGTCAGCTGGAGGTTGCCGGCCGGGAGCCAGCCGTCGACCTGGGAGGGGCGGCGGGCCCCGACGATCGCCCCGGTGACCCCGTCGGTGGCCAGGGCCCAGGCCACGGCCACCGCCGCCACCGGGACCCCGTGGCGCTCGGCCAGGGGCTCGAGCCGCCGGGCCAGCTCGAGGTTGGCCTCCAACCTTGGCGGGCGGAAGTCGGGGTCGTTGCGGCGCCAGTCGCCCTCGGGCAGGTTGCGGGCCCGTTCGGCGTCGAAGCCGCCGCTGAGCAGGCCCGAGGCGAGCGGGCTGTAGCAGATGACCCCGGTGCCGTTGGCCGCCGCCCACGGGATCAGCTCGGCGGCGGCCGACCGGTCGAGCAGGCTGTAGGGCGGCTGCAGGGAGTCGACGTGGCGGACCGCCTCGCAGCGCTCCAGCAGCTCGACGTCGAAGTTGGACACCCCGGCCCAGCGGACCTTGCCCTCCTCCACCAGCTCGGCCATGGTCGCCCAGGAGTCCTCCACCGGCGTGCCCGTCTCGGTGTCCGGCCAGTGGAACTGGTACAGGTCGACGTGGTCGGTGCCGAGCCGCTTGAGACTCTGCTCGAGCTCGAACCGGATCGTCTCCGGCCGCAGGTCGTGGGTGGGCTCGTTGCGCTCGCGCCCGTACCAGGGCCGGCCGCACTTGGTGAAGGTCAGCACCTCGCCGCCGTGCTCGCGCACCACCTGGCCGACGACCTCCTCGGAGTGGCCAAGGCCGTACACGGCGGCGGTGTCGACCCAGCTCACCCCCGAGTCGAACGCCTTGTGGAGGGCGGCGATCGACTCGTCGTCGTCCTGGGGGCCCCAGCCGAACTGCCAGGGGCCGCCGATCGCCCAGGCGCCGACCCCGACCACCGAGATCTCCGGCCCGTCCCTGCCCAGCCTGCGGAACTGCATGGCGCCTCCTCTACCCGCGCTTCCGCAGCCAGCCGCCGGGGTTGAAGCTGAGCAGGAACTTCTCCCGCGAGCGGTCGACCTCGAAGTCGTCGCGTTCCTTGAGGAAGTCCTGGACGGCCTCCATCGGCCCGGGCCCGAAGGCCTCGTAGACCGGGTGGCCGTTGATGTTGGTGTCCTCCACGACCAGGTAGCTGCCCGGGGTGACCAGCGGGGCGTACGCCCGCAGCTCGGCCAGGACGTGGTCGCGGCTGTGGTCGGAGTCCAGCACCACCAGCACCGTGCCGGCCCCCTCGGCCCGCGCGGCCACCTGGGCGACCACGTCGTGGTCGGTGGAGGAGGCGGTCAGGTAGGTGAGCCGGGGGTGGGCCGGCCGGTCGGGCCAGTGGCCGATGTCGACGCTGACGACCTCGCCGGTGCCGATGGTCTCGCACAGGCTGGCCAGGTACAGGGCGCTGCCGCCGTGGGCGGTGCCGGTCTCGACGATCAGGCCGGGCCGCAGCTCCCACAGCAGCTCCTGGTAGACCCACAGGTCCAGGGGGACCTTCCAGGTCGTGACGCCAAGGAAGGTGGTGTCCTTCCAGGTCCCGCCGGCCTCCCCGGTCTCGTAGTAGCGCCGGTGGAAGCCGTCGGCGACGTCGGCGCGCCAGCCCTCGGCGGGGGCGAGCAGGCCGAACTCGTCGCGGACGTGGCGCTCCCATTCGGGGCCGGTGGACAGCCGCCTCGAGGCGGCCAGGGCCTTGTCGCGCAGGCGGCGGCGGACAC